>JAEZDB010000302.1 GCA_023429855.1 Actinomycetes bacterium | reverse complement strand
GCTTTGCCCCCGGCAGCCCGAGGCGGCCGTTGTCGATGCGGTCGCCGAGCAGCGCCAGCATCGCGGGCAGCACGGTGAGCGACCCAAGCACGGCGATCGCGACGACGAGGATCGTGCCGGCCGCCATCGAGGTGAACTCCTCGACGCCCGTCATCAGCAGCCCCGCGAGCGCGACCATCACCGTGAGACCGGAGATGAGGATCGCCCGGCCGACGCTGGCCGACGCAGCGCTGAGCGCGGCGCTCGAGCTGCGGCCCGCGCGGCGCTCCTCACGCTCGCGGCGGATGTAGAAGAGCGAGTAGTCGACGCCGACCGCGAGGCCGATGAGGACCACCAGCGAGCCAGTGGAATCGGCCATCGGCGCCACCTGCGAGACGATGCCCATCGCACCCATCGCCGCCGCGACCGAGGTGATGCCGAGGACCAGCGGCACGCTCGCGGCCACGAAGGCCCCGAACACGAGCACGAGGATGATCAGCGTCAGCGGGACCGAGATCAGTTCGGCCTTTCGGAGGTCCGACGCGACCATCTCGTCGATCGCGTCGTCGACGCTTCCCGAGCCGGTCTGGGCGACCGTGACGCTCGCGCCAGCCGCCGCGCGGGCGGCGTCGACGGCGCGGGTCACCGGCAGCGCGGTCTGCGCAGCGTCGTCCGGCGAACCGCGCAGCGTCACGCTGAGCAAGACCGCCGTGCCGTCGTCGTTGCGCAGTTCAGGCAACTCGCCGCCGCCGGGCAGCGGGCTGCGCAGCTCGGCCACCTGCCCGAGCTCGGCAAGGTCGGCCTGGAGCGCTGCGGCGACCTTGGCCGTCTGGCCGGCTGAGCGGGACTTGACGAGGACGACCTCGCTCGGGCGATCGGCGAGGTCGGTCTTCGAGACGATCGCCTCGGCGCGACCCGACGGCCCGACGCCGCCGTCCTCGGAGATCGTCTGCATGCCGGTCATCACGCCGCCGACGATGCAGCCGACCACGAGCGCGATCCACAGCAGGACCGTCGTCTTGGGGAAGCGCGCGGCGACCTGCGCTACCGCGTGTACGCCGCGGGAAAGACCCTCCGGCGAGAGCTCGGGCGGCGGGCCGCCGGGGCGCGCTGCGCGGGTGCTCGTGGGCGATCGCGGCGGGCTGAACGTGGCATCCGTAGACATGCCATCCACGGTGGCGAGCGAGCGGCGACGCGCCCATGGGGCGCAGTGGCGTGTTCGGCTCGGCACGCCCCCGAACGGAGCGTGGGGTTATCCCCACCCTCCGTGCGAGGCGAAGACGGTCCTGGCGTCGAAGCGGGTCAGGCGCCCGAGGCGGGCTCAGCCGCGCCGATGAGCGCCAGCAACGTGGGGGCGTCGTAGGGGCCGTCGAGGCGCTCGCCGTCGAGGAACAGCGTCGGGGTACCGGGCACCCCGCTGCGCGAGGCGCTGTCGATCTCGGCCTGCACGGCGGGTGCGCGCACCCGGTGCCGGAGGTCGTCGGCCACGCGGTCGGGGTCGAGCCCCGCCTCCGCAGCCAGGCGGAGCAGGTCGGCCGGGCCGAGGTCGTCGCCGACCGGGTGCGCGATGAGCAGGTCGTGCAGCTCCCAGAAGCGGTTCTGGGCGGCCGCCGAGAGGGCCGCCTCCGCTGCGAGCGTGCTGCCTGGGTGCTCGGTTTCAAGCGGCAGCTGCCGCACCACGAGCCGCACGCCGCCGTCGCCCGCCGCGACGACGTCGTTCAGCACCGGACCGAGGTCACGGGTGTAGGGGCACTCGTAGTCGACGAACAACACCAGGGTGTGCGCGGCGTCCTTCGGTCCGCGGATGCGGTCAAACGCCGGATCGACGGGCGGCCAGAGCGCGCGGGGGGCCTCGTCGTCGGCCGCCTCAGGCATGGCATCGGACGACCGCAGCGCGAGCGTCGTCAGACCCACCGCGGCGGCGAGGAACGAGGCCGCGAGCACGCCGACCTTGGCCTCGTCCTGCATCGCCTCGTCGGTGAACGCGAGCTCGGCCACGAAGAGCGACACGGTGAACCCGATGCCAGCCAGCGCGGCGGCACCGGGCACGTGCGCTCGGGTCATCCCCGAGGGCAGCGGCCCGACCCGCAGGCGTACCGCGGCCAGCGTCGCTGCCGAGATGCCGAAGGCCTTGCCGACCAGAAGACCGGCGATCACGCCGAGGGTGATCGGCGACGTGAGCGCCGACGAGAGCGCGTCGCCGCTCAGCACGACACCCGCGTTGGCGAGGGCGAAGATCGGGACGACGACGTAGCTGGTGTAGGGGTGGATCGCGGCTTGGAACCGCTCGTTCGGCGAAACCGCGGCGCCGATCTCGAGCACGGCGGCACGCCCCGACGCTGGGTCTGGGTCGCGCCGGAAGAGCCTGGTCATGCTTGCGGCCCGCTCCACGTCGGCCGCCTGCGGCGCGTGCACCGCCGTCAGCACGCCCATGACGACGCCGGCGATCGTCGGGTGGATTCCCGACTTGAGCACCGCGTACCAGAGGATCAGGCCGGCGACAAAGTACGCGGGTCCGCGCCAGGCCGGTCCAAAGCGGCGGAGCAGGTAGATCGCCGCGGTGATGCCGACGGCTGCCCCGAGCGCCGTAGCGTTGATCGCCTCGGAGTAGAACGCGGCGATCACGAGGATCGCCCCGATGTCGTCGACGATCGCGAGGGTCAGCAGGAACACCCGCACCCCAGGCGGCACGCGGCTGCCGAGGATCGCGAGGGCGCCGAGGACGAAGGCGATGTCGGTCGCCATCACGATCCCCCAGCCCTTGGCCGCCTCGCCGCCGGCGTTGATCGCGAAGTAGATGAGCGCGGGCACGACCATGCCGGCCAGCGCCGCGATCGCGGGCACGGCCGCAGCACGCCAGTCGCGCAGCTCGCCGAGGACCAGCTCGCGGCGGATCTCGAGACCGACGACGTAGAAGAAGAACGCCATCAGGCCGTCGTTGACCCAGTGCGCGAGGTCCTCGCTCACCCCGTAGCCGTCGACTTCGACCGTCAGCGTGGTGTGCCAAAGGTCCTGGTAGAGGTCGCCAGCGGGTGAGTTCGCCCAGACCAGGGCGAGCAGGGCCGCCGCCAGCAGCAGGCCGGCGCTCCCGGTCTCCGTGGCCAGAAACGCGCGGAGCGAGCGAGAGCTGCGGTCGACCCAGGGGGTGCGCTGGGGAGCGGGGCGGGCGTTCGGGGTGGCGGGCTGCGCCGCGGGAGCGCGCCGCGGGCCCGGCGGGCCGTCGGTGGGATCAGGTGTCATAGCGTCGGGCAGGGGTCAGCGCGAGTTCAACGCCGACCAGACTTCCCGGCACACCTAGACGCCAGACCCTACCGGGTCACCCCGGCCGGTCCCGTGTGGGACTCAGGCTGCCGCAGCCTGCGGTGCGCTCTGGCGGACTTCGCCTTCGACGGCACGCAGGTGGGCCTCGCCGAGGGTGCCCGCGACCACGCGGTTGCGGCCGGCGTGTTTGGCGCGGTAGAGGGCCGTGTCGGCGGCGGCGAACAGCTCCGCGTAGGTGAGGCGCTCCGGGTCCCCGACGACCACGCCGACCGAGGTGGTCACGTCGACGCCGCCGGGGCGTGCCGCGACGATCGCCGCGCGAACGAGCTCGGCGTAGCCGGTGGCGGCCGCCAGGTCGGTGTCGGGCAAGACCACCGCGAACTCCTCGCCGCCAAGGCGGTAGATCAGCTCGTGGTCGACGAGCACCCGTCGCAGCTCGTTGGCCGTGGCGACCAGCACGGCGTCGCCCTTGGCGTGGCCGTGGTGGTCGTTGACGAGCTTGAAGTGGTCGAGGTCGCACAGCAGCAGGCCCACCGTGCGTTCGCGGGCGACCGCCACCTGGCGCACCTCTTCGAAGCGCTCGTCGAGCTTGGCCCGGTTGAGCAGGCCGGTGAGCGGATCGAGCACGGCGGCGCGGCGCTGGGCGACCTCGCCGTTGCGCAGCGCGGTGCCATAGGCCAGGCAGCTGATGCCCGTCGAGAGCGCGACGGCGAAGATCTCGGGGTAGTCGATGAGCGCCGCCCACCCTTGGCTGAGCGCCCCGGCCGAGAGGCAGGCCAGGCTCCAAACGGAGCCGACTAGGATGCCGTTGCGCCCGTAGCGGCACGGCAGCATGATCATGCAGATCACCAGCCACAGCAGGGCCGGTGAGTGCGGGCCGCCGGTGATGGCCGCAGCCGACGCGAACATCGCCTGCGTCACGAGGGTGAGCGACATCATCCAGACGTCGCCGTAGGCCGAGCGCAGGTACTTGCGGTCGACGAATCGCGAATACGCCGCGTAGAGCGCGCCGACGATCAAGATCCAGATGCCATAGCGGCCCGACAGGAACGGCAGCGTGGCGATGACCGTGACGACGGTGATCTGGCGGGCCCGGGTGACGACCCGTTCGGTCTCGCGAATGCGGCGTCGGTCCTCCTCAGTCCCGACCAGCCAGGTGGTCGCCTTGTTCATGGGGCTCGTATCGGGCCCCTTACCGCGTTCCGCGAGCGACGACCAGACGCCTGTCCAGGCTTGCCCGGTGCAGTCCAACCCGATTCGTACGGAGCTGGCGCGATCGGCCCTGCGATCACCCATCTACGGTGTCGGTATTAGTGTCGATCACCTATTCCGACACAAATTCGACGGTCGGGGGACAAAGCGACTTGCAACGTAGCGTCTCAGGCAGAAGAGTCCGGTTCGACGGCTAGCGGATACCACCGGTACACCAGTCGGTCGCCACTCCCATCCCACATTCGACGTGCTCCCCACGTCCTAGGAGAACCATGCTCAAGTCCCGTGAAGCCGGGCGGCTCGCCCTTGCCGGCGCTACCGCTGCCATCGCGCTCGGCAGCCTCGCGTCGTCGGCCGCTGCGGCGTCCAACACCACGACGCACGCGGCGAAGTGGCCGCTGTTCGGTACCCAGCCGGCCACGCTTGACGTCTCGGCCGACTTCCCGGCGTCCGTGCAGGCCGGGACGCCGATCGACCCGACCCCGATTACCTCGAAGGTCACGTTCGCTCCGATCATCTCGCAGGGCCTCGACCTCATCGACGGCGGTGCCACCATCGAAGGCGAGCTGCGCACGAAGCTTGCCGTCACGACGCCTGGCGGGAGCACCGTCACGGTCAGCGTCCCGAGCACCATCGCGCCGATCAACATCGCAGCGCCGGCACCCGACCCGCTCGTCTTTGAGACGACGAACGCCACGCCGTCGCTCGTGATCGAGGAGCCCGGCACGGCCACGGTCAACGTGCTGTCGTTCTCCGCGAACCTCACCATCCGCGACCCCAACGGCGACGTCATCCAGATCCCGAACCCGTCGAGCGTCATCGACAGCGACGGCAACCCCGAAACGTTCGATGTGGTTTCGACGCTGGCGCCGGCGACCGGCCAGAACACCCAGCTGGCGTCGATCAACATCCTCGGCGGCATCGTCCAGGGCGCGCCGGTCATCGACCGCATCACCGGCGGTAAGCCGCGCGCCGCGATCGGAGGCACCGTCGTCGTTCACGGGTCCAAGCTGGCCAAGACCACCAGCGTCACGGTCGGCGGCAAGCCGGCGACCTTCGTCGTCGTGAACGCCAAGAAGCTTCTGGTGCTCGCCCCGTCGCAGCCGGCTGCCGGTAGCTACCCGGTCGTCGTGACCAACAACAAGGGCGCTTCGGAGCCGGCTCCGCTGGTCTACCGCTAGCGGCCCGCACGCTCTGGCACCAGTCTTGCCGGGCGC
>JAEZDB010000293.1 GCA_023429855.1 Actinomycetes bacterium | reverse complement strand
GGCCCCCCCGCTGGGGCGCAGGCCGCTCCCAAGACGGCCTCGCTCACCTACAAGTGCAAGTTCCCGCTGGTCGGCACGCAGCCGGTCAAGCTCGACCTCGCCCTCGACATCCCCGATTCGTGGCCGGTCGGCGAACCCACGGCGCCGTTCCGCGTGGACGCGAAGATCGCCATCAGCGGGACCGTCGATCAAGGCCTCGCCTTGGTCGACGGTCTGCACGTCCTCGGCGGAGTGAGCGAGGCGCAAAAGCCAGGTAAGGGCACGGCCATGCGCGCCCGCGTCGTGCTCCCCGACGGCACGGGCGTCAACGTGCGCGTACCGATCGACATCGCCCCTTACACGGTGGTTCCGCCGATCCCGAACCCCCTGGTGCTGAACGCCTCGGGTACGACGCCGTCGCTTACGCTCGATGCGCCTGGCAGCGCGTACCTCGTCCTGTCAGAGCTCGTGCTCAACCTCTACGCCCGAAACACGGGTGGCGAGCCGGTCGAGGGCCTCACCACGCCGCCGACCGACATCGACCGCGTTCCGTACGCCGATATCGACGGCGACCCCGGCACCTTCAACGTGCCCTGCAAGCTCGACCCCGCGAACCAGAGCGTGCAGATCCCGATCGGACCGCCGTTCGACCCGGACCCGCCGAGCAAGCCGGTCGCACCCGATCCCCTTGACTACGACGGGCCGGACTTCACCGACAGCTCGATCAACCTGAAGTGGCGTCCGGCCTCCTCGGACGGCCAGCCGATCGTCAGCTACAGGATCGACTACGAGGGCGCACCAGCCGGCGGCGTGCTCGTGCCTGCTGGCGCGAACACCGGCCTGTTCAGCCGGCTGATCACCGGACTCGACGCGGACTCGGAGTACGTCTTCTCGGTCACGGCCATCGATGCAGCCGGGAACGAATCCGAGCCGCTCAAGCAGACGCTGGCCACCAACGTCGTCGACTGCGGCCCTGCCGCGCCGGGCGCCCCGACCGGCAGCTCGACGGCGACCTCGATCAGCCTGAGTTGGATTCCCGCGACGAGCTGCGACGGCGTGATCGCGAAGTACGACGTGTACGCCGGCACCACGAAGGTGGCCACGACCACGAGCACCAGCGCCACGATCACCGGCCTGCAGCCGAACACCGACTACACCTACACGGTCCGCGCCACCGACGGCACCGGCACCCAAGGCCCGTCGTCGCCGGCCGCCACGCTGCGCACCCTGCCGCTCAACGAGCCGCCAGTCGACTTTCGGCTCGCGATCAGCGGGTCGACGCAGCTGAGGACGCTCACGAAGGGCACGCTCAACTTGACCGGCCTGTTTCGGCCCAAGCTCGTGATCGCGACCGGCCAGGTGACCGCCGAGCTGACGCTGAACGACACGTCGGGCCGCCTCGTGGCGGCCGGCTTCCTGCCCGTGACCGCAAAGGTCGGCTTCGCGTCGTCGAACGCAACCACCGGCACACTGATCAACGGCGTCCTCAAGACGAACACCAAGGTCCGCATCAAGGTCAAAGAGATCAAGCTCTTCGGCGCCATCCCGCTGGTCGGCGGTAACACCTGCCAGACCAAGAGCCTCACCGACCTGAGCCTCACGTCGACGCAGCCCGACTGGAATCCGCTCCAGGGCGGCCCGATCGCGGGCACCTACAGGATCAGCGACCTCAACGGCTGCGGCGCGCTCAACGGCCTCGTCTCGCCGCTGACCGCGGGCGGCGGCAACACGATCGCCCTGAACCTGGCTCCGGCCGTCTAGCGCGGCTCGCAACTACCCAGGCACCGCAGCGGGCGCGAGGCACACGGGTGCACCTCGCGCCCGCTGTTGACTGCCCTCGCACACATCTGCCACTGACGGGCAGACCAGTTACTAGACAGTGCGAACGATCACACGGTACGGTGGTCATGAGGCAGTGCGCTACTGCACGCCTTGTGTCCGTCGCGATCCGCGCGCTGTCTCGGTGCGGAACGCCCTTCGCTGGCGCCGCTCCGCACCCAGGAGAACCGTGTCCCCCAAGTCCCGCCCCGCCACCCTCCTCGCCTCCCTTGGCGCGCTTGGATTGATCGCGCTCGGCGCCCCGTCAGCGCAGGCTGCGCAGTCGGTGACGATCGACTACAAGTGCAAGTTCCCGCTGCTCGGCACGCAGCCGCTGCAGCTCAACCTCGACCTCGACCTGCCCGACGAGATCGAGGTCGGGCAACCGACAGAGGCCTACGCGATCACCGCGTCGACCACGATCGCGGGCACGACATCCCAGGGCCTCGGCCTGGTCGAGGGCCTGCAGACCCTCGGCGGCGTGACCGAGGCGCAGAAGCCCGGTAAAGGCACCGGGTACCGCGCCCGCGTCGAACTTGCCGACGGCTCGAGCGTCAACGTCCGCGTCCCGATCAACGTCGAGCCGTACACGATCGTGCCGCCGATCCCGAACCCGCTCGTGCTCAACGGTGCGGGCGCCACGCCGTCGCTCACCCTCGACGTGCCGGGCACCGCCAGGATCGTCCTGACCGAGCTCATCCTGAACCTGTACGGCAACGACGAGGGCGGTACCCCTGTTGAGGGGCTGAACACCCCGCCGACCGACATCGACCGCGCGCCCTACGCCGACATCGACGGCGACCCGGGCACCTTCAACGTGCCGTGCAAGCTCGATCCAGCCACGCAAAACGTGCAGATCGCCGCCTTCGAGCTGAAGTCGTTCCGGCTCAAGCGCGAGATCGTCGGCCTCGAGGCCCCCAGCGCGCCGGCGTCGAACGCCGAGCAGCCGGGCGACCGCACCTGCAACGCGATCCGGGTGCGGTGGACGGCCGCAACGATCGTCGAGGGCAAGATCAACCACTACCGCGTGACGTACCCGGGCGGGCCGAGCGACGGCGTGCGCACCACGCGCGCGGAGACGGAGCTGCTCATCAGCGGCCTGCAGCCGGATACCGAGTACGTCTTCTCCACGACGGCCTACGACGACGAGGACACCGATTCGCTGCCGTTCGCACAGACGCTGCGCACCCCCGCGTCGTGCGACGGCCCCGGCGAAGGGCAGGTCGCCACCCCGCAGCCGGCCAGCGAGTACGCCTACGGCGTGCGCGGCCGGATCGCGCTCAAGACGCTCACACGCGGCTCGGTCCCGCTCTCGGGCGGCCTTGACCTCGAGATCGCTCCCGGCAGCAGCGACGCGACCGCCGACCTGGCCCTCAGCGACGGGACCGGCCGCCTGAGGGCCCTCGGGTTCTTGCCGCTCACGGCCCGGTTCGGCTTCACGACGGAAGGGCCGACCACGGGCCGCTTCGCGGGCAACACCCTGCGCGTCGAGACTCGACTGGGGATCAGGCTCAAGCAGGTCAAGCTGTTTGGCCTGGTGCGTCTGCCAGTTGGCGCCGGCTGCGAAACCAAGTCGGCCTCCGATGTCGTCCTGCAGACCACCCAAGCCGTGTTCGACCCGGCCAAGGGCGGCCCGATCGCGGGCACCTACAAGCTCAGCAACCTGACCGGCTGCGGCCTGCTCAACAGCGTCATGTCGCCGCTGACTGCAGGGTCTGGCAACAGGATCAGCCTCCAGCTCACTCCGGCGGAGTCGGCGGGATCTTGATGCAGGCCCGCAGCTTGCGCCTGCCCACGCGGGCGCTCGCGCTCGCGGCCGCCGGGATCGGCTTGTGCACCGCCCAGGCCGAGGCGGCGCAGACCGCGACGCTGAACTACAAGTGCAAGTTCCCGCTGATCGGCACCCAGCCCTTCACCGTCGAGTTCACGCTCGATGTCCCCCGCACGTGGCCCAGCGGCGAGCCGACCTCGCCGTTCGCGCTCACCGCGCGAATGATCGCTGGCGGTATGACCGCGCAGGGACTCGGCCTGGTCGAGGGGCTCTCCACCCTGGGCGGCGTCGCCGAGGCGCAGAAGCCCGGCAAAGGCACCGCTTCACGTGCGCGCGTCGTCACTCCTGACGGCACAAGCGTCAACGTCCGACTCCCGATCGATGTCGCCCCCTACGAGATCGTGCCGCCGATCCCCAACCCGCTCGTGCTCAGCGGCTCGGGCGTCACGCCCTCGCTCACGCTCGACGTCCCGGGTGAGACGAAGCTGCTCTTCGGCGAACTGATCCTCAACCTCTTCGGGCACAACGAAAACGGCACGCCCGTCAACGGCCTCACCACGCCAGCGACCGACATCGACCGCCTGCCGTATGCCGACATCGACGGCGACCCCGGGACCTTCAACGTGCCGTGCAAGCTCGACCCGGCGGTCCAGAACTTGCAGCTCTCGACGTTCGGCATCGTCGACGCCGCTCCCACGCCC
>JAEZDB010000215.1 GCA_023429855.1 Actinomycetes bacterium | reverse complement strand
CGGCGTGGTCCGCGCGCTGAGCACGGCCGTGATCGCGTGGCCGAGCGCGTTGGCGCTGCTCGCCGCCAGATCGGCCTCGGGCTGCGAGGCGCTCAGCGACGGATCGTTCACGACGACCGATGCCCGCACGCGCGGCGTGGACTCGTCGACGCCACGCGCGTGGCGGTGCACGCCCGTCATCTCAGCGCCCGACAGGGAGGTCGGGATCACGACCGGCGGGTCGAGCCGCTCGGCCGCGGCGCCGGCCTTCGCGACGTCGATGACGCGGCCGCCACCGAGCGCGACCAGCCGGTCCCGGACGCCGTCATCGGGCTGGTAGCCCTCGGTGCGCACGTCGTCGATCACCGCCGCAGCCACCGCGTCGACCTGACCGCCCGGCACGTAGACGACCGACACCGCCTTCTCCGCCAGCGCCGGGAACGCGGCCTCGGCCCGGGGCGTCGTGAGGAGGACGTAGCCCGAGCCGATCAGGTCGGCGGCGGCTTCGAGGGCGCCGGGCCCGAAGATGATCGTCTGGTCGCGGTCGACGTGGCGGAACAGTGCGGACATCACGCCGCAGTATCAACGCTCCGCAGCGTCTTGCCCACCCAGCCGACGGCAGCAGCCAGGTGCGGCCGGTCGATGAAGTGCGCGGCATCGGACTCGTGGTACTCGACGGGCAGGCCGCCGGCCTGCAGCAGCGCCTTGGCGTTTCGCGCGAAGTCGACGCCCATGATCGGGTCTTGGCGGCCGTGGGCGATGAACACCGGCAGACCCGAACGCGACGCCAGGTCGGGCGTCCACCCCTCGACGGTCGGGATGAACCCCGAGAACGCGAGGATGCCCGCGGGCGCCGGACGGTCGCCCGAGAGCCCCAGCGAGTAGCTCATGACCGAGCCCATCGAGAACCCGCCGAGGATCGTCCGATCCGCGCCGATGCCGGTGCGCTCCCACAGCTCGTCGTGAAAGGCCGCGAGCTGGTCGAACGCCCCGCGGAACGTGGCGGGATCCGGAAAGCCGACGCGCGGCACGACGTACCAGTGGTAGCCCGGCGACCCCGGCAGCTGCAGCGGCGCCCGCGGCGTGACCACGTGCAGACGCTGCTGCGGATCGAGCACGTCGGCCAGGCCGAGCAGGTCCTGCTCGTCGGAGCCGCGCCCGTGATGCAGGACGAGCAGGCCGTCGGCGGTGCCGGCGGCCTGCCGCTCGAGGTAGGTCAGCGCGCTCATGCCTGCACCTTCTCGGTCGCGTCGGCGGTCGTTGCTTCGCTCGGCACATCGGTGCTGGACTCGGCAGCCGCACGCTGCGCGGCGCGCGGGTTCACCAGCGGCTGCAGGTACTGCTCGAGCTGCGGACGCAGACGCTCGTGCTGCTTGGGCAGGCGCAGCTCCTCGCCCAGGCGATCAGGGTGCTCGTCGACCGCGAAGCCCGGCGACGACGTGGCGATCTCAAACAGGACGCCCTGCGGCTGGCGGAAGTAGATCGCGTTGAAGTAGTCGCGGTCGATCACCGGCGTGACGTGCATGCCGGCCGCGGCAGCGCGGCGCTGCCAATTCACATGGTCCTCGTCGTGGGAGTGCCACGCGATGTGGTGGACGGTCCCGGCGCCCTGCAGACCGCGCGCCTCGGGCGCCGCGTCGTAGCCCCACAGGAAGTGGCGCTCGTCGCCCTGCAGCCGGTACTCGCCCTCCGCGGTCTCGGTAAAGCCGAGGGCCTCGGTGAGCAGCGCGCGATCGGCGTCGAGCCCCCGAGCGTTGTAGGCGCGGGCGCCCTCGACACCCAGGATCGCGTGCTCGACCGGCACGTCGGGGTGCTCGGCGCGCAGCGGCGGGTTGGTGCCGTCGGTCACGACGAGCTCCAGACCCAGACCGTCGTAGTCCTCGAAGCGCAGCGAGCCCTCGCTGCGCTGGGACTCGTAGCCCGACGCGGACAGGCGCTCGGACCAGAAGTCGAGCGAGGCCTCCGAGGCGACGCCGAGCTGGATCGTGTGGATCATCCCCGCGCCGGCGCGGCCCCGCGGCGCACCGGCGAACTCAAACCAGGTGAGGATCGAGCCGGGCGAGCCGGCCTCGTCGCCGAAGTACAGGTGATAGGCCTCCGGCGCGTCGAAGTTGACCGTCTTCTTCACGAAGCGCAGGCCCAGCACGCCCGCGTAGAACGCGACGTTTGTACGTGCGTCGCCGGTCATCATCGTGATGTGGTGCATGCCATCGAGCTTCATGGGGTCCTCCTCGGAGGCCAAAGTAGTTGTGGATGCAACTATATCGCGGAGTAGTTGCGAGCGCAACTACTTGATACGGTGGCCTCACCCCGCGCCGCAGACCGCCACCACCCACCCGCCATGACGACCACGCCAGACCGCACCGGCCTCTCGGGCGACCCGCTCACGCCGCTCGAGCTCGACGCGTGGCGCGGCATGTTGCGCGTCCACGCCGAGGTGACCCGCGAGCTCGACGTGCGGATGCGCGAGGAGCACGGGCTGTCGGTCTCGTCGTACGAGGTGCTGCTGCTCCTCGGCCAGGCCGACGGGCACCGCCTGCGGATGGCGGAGATCGCTGATCGTGCGCTGCTCAGCCGCAGCGGCCTCACGCGCCTGTGCGACCGCCTCGTCGACCTCGGCTACGTGACGCGCAGCTCAGCCGAGGGC
>JAEZDB010000213.1 GCA_023429855.1 Actinomycetes bacterium | reverse complement strand
GAACCGAAAACCGGGCACGTTCCGCGCTAGGATGCCGACGAGCCAGCTGGCGCCGTCGCCGGCGCTTCGCTACTTCAGCGTCTGGATCGCCACGCGCACCGTATTCGTCGCCTGGTCGACGAACGAGACGGCGACGGTGCGGCCGTTGCTGGTGAGCTGCGTCGTATTCAGACCGCCCTCGAGCCGCCCCAGCGGCGCGCCGACGGGAGCCTTGATGATGCGGGCGCTGTCTTCGTCGAGTCGGGCCGCGTAGAGCTTGGCCTTGGCGCCGGTACCGCGGGTCCAGATCGCGAGGGCGAGCGGGCCGGCGCGGACGACGCGCAGGTCGTGGGCGTCGGTGGCGCTGCTGAACGCGCCGCGGGCGACGATGTCGCCGACGTCGTCGACGATCGCCCACTTCGGCTGACCCTGGAGGTTCTCGGCCTTCGACGAGGTCTGCTGCAGCCAAGTGACGACGGCCCCGCCGCCGGCCCGCGCCGCGACGTCGACTTCGAGGGCGCGCCGGTCGTCGACGCCGCTGATCTCGACGGTCTCGTCAAGCGAGACGACGTCGTCCTCTTCGGTTCCGAGCGCGACGACCGGAATGCCGCGCTGCGCGATGTCGGCGGTCTGCTGCACCTCGAGGCCGGCGACGGCGACAGCGACCCCGGCCGTGTCGACGGCGCCCGCGCCGAAGCGCTCCGCGCCAAGGATCGAGTTGCGGGTCGGCGACTTGCCGACCTTGATCAGCGCGGCGACGCTCTTGGGCGCCTTGCCCTTGCTCGGCTTGCCCGTCTCGCGGCGACCGGTCGAGATCGCATGGCCGCTGCTGGTGAGGGCCCAGTTGCTGCCGTCGGCGCCGTGCGCGAAGTCACCGGTTTCGACGCCGCTGAGCGTCTTGCCGACCGTGACCGGCGTGCCGCCGACGAGGAAGCCGAAGGCGGCGGCCGTCGGCAGGCCCTGCGCCGTCGTGGTCGGCACGAACGAGTTCGTCGCGGTCACGAGGAAGCCGGTCTTCAGGCCAAACGCGGCAGGCGCGTTGACGGCCGGGCCGGACTCGAGGGCGCGGAAGGAGTACTCGGTGCCGTCCTTCTTGCGGGTGCTGACCCAGCTGGTGGCCGGGCTGCCGGCGGTCTGGCCGGAGACGACGATGTTGCCCGCCGCATCGCGCGCAACCGACGCTGCAAGACTGCCCCGGGTCACCGTGACCGGCGCGGCGATCGTGCCGCCGACCGTGAAGTCGCGCGACATGATCGTGCCGTTGCCGGCGACGTTCCACGCGACCGTGCCGCGACCGGTCGACGTGACGCCGACGCGCGTGATGAGCCCGGCCTGCACGCCGGCCGGAGCGTCGGCGACGCTGAGCGGCGTCGTCCACGCGTTGGTCTTGGCGGCGGTGGCGACGGCCGGTCCGGCGAAGAGGGCGCAGCCGAGCACGCTGGCGGTCGCCACCGAGAGGGCGACGGGGACGGGCTTGGAGGCGGGCGCGGACCCGTGTCGACGCGCGCGAGGGCTAAGGGCGAGGGATCCCCACATGCCCCTACTTAACACGCGGGACCGAGGAAGTTGCGCAGGTTTGCGTTCGTGGCCCGCCGCCGCTGCACGCGGTGGACACAAGGAGTTCCCCGTGCCCCGTGCCGACCCGGCCCTCCCAAGGAGCGCTTACGCGCCAGCATGTCTGTGACAGGTGTCCCCTAGTTCCGGAATGGCGTTCAGAAAGCGCCTGTGCTGGGCCTTCGGATTTTCAGCACACTGTTATATCGAACCGAAATCACCGTTCCGGATTTACGAATGAGATTCGGAACGTCGTTCGGAAAGGGGCGGATTGCGCCGCGACGTGGCGGTCTTCTACGTTTGCGGCGGCGGCGCTGGCGCGCCGCCATCGTCCCTTGTTCACCGCAGACCGCCCCCAGGGCGGTCCGATGGGCTGATGCCGCTTCCTGCGGCAGGAGTGTCTGTGTCTATTTTGTGTTGTGTGGCGATGTCGTCACCTATCGGCCCTGTTGGGGTTGGTAGCCCGTTCTGCGGAGGGATCGCATGAGCCCCCTCCGTTCGCCGCGCCGCGCCGGTCTCGGCGCCGTGGCCGCCGGATCCGCCCTCGGCGTGGTCCTCTTCGCCGGGTCGAGCAGTACCCCGAAACCCGCGCCGCCGCAGCTCGCGTCGCAGGCGCAGCTCGTCACCGTCAGCAATCCGCGCACCTCGGTCACGGCGACCGACATCGCGAAGGTCGCCCGCAAGACGCCGCGTCACGCCCCGACGAAGGCCGCGCTCAAGCGCTTCTCAAGGCCGACGCCCAAGCGGCAGGAGATCCGCTCGCGGCAGCTTGCGGTCGAGTTCGACAAGGCCGCTTCGGCAGCCGACCGCGCCGCGCTGCGTGCGCAGTACGGCGTCAGCAGCCATGAACGCGTGACCGCGTCCGTCGAGCGCTGGCATCTGCCCGACGCCGGGACCGAGCGCACCACGGCGAAGCGGCTCTCGTCCGAGCCGGGCGTCGCCGTTGCGACCGCGAACCACGTCTACACCCTCAGCTCGGCGGACACCCGCTTTGGCGAGCAGTGGGCGCTCGAGCAGGCCAACGACCACGATGTCGACGCGCCCGAGGCCTGGGCCGCGACCGACGCGTCGGTCACGTCGAGCGTGACCGTGGCGGTGGTCGACACGGGAGTCGACATCGACCACCCGGACCTCGCGAACCAGCTGTGGCGCAACCCGGGCGAGTACGGCCCGGACGGACGTGGCGGCCGCAAGGAGTCCAATGGCATCGACGACGACTTCGACGGTGCGGTCGACAACCTCCGCGGCATCAACGCGATCGACCCGGCTCAGTCGGTGAAGCCGAGCACGGCCGCGGCGGCCTACCACGGCACCCACGTGTCAGGGATCATCGCCGCCGAGCGCGGCAACAACCAGGGCATCGCCGGCGTGAGCAAGCAGGCTCGCATCATGGCCGTGAAGTCCTTCGACGGGCGCACCGGCGACGACACCTCGATCATCGCCGGCATCGACTACGCGATCCGCAAGGGCGCGAAGATCATCAACGGCAGCTTCGGCGGCTGGACCGACGACGCTGGGGCCAGCAGCAACCTGCTGACCTCGATCATCTCCCAGAACCCCGACGTGCTGTTCGTGTTCGCGGCTGGCAACGATGGCGCCCAGACGGCCCCCGGCGGCCTGCGCTCCTACCCGTGCTCGGCACCGGCCGACAACGTCGTCTGCGTCGGCGCGACCGACGCGGACGACCGCCGCGCGAGCTTCAGCAACTGGGGTGCCGACGTGGACCTCACGGCCCCCGGCGACAGGATCCTGAGCACCATGCCGGGCAACGCCTACGCCACGCTCAGCGGCACGTCGATGGCGACGCCGATGGCGGCTGGCGCTGCCGCGCTGCTCAAGGCGCAGACGCCGTCGCTCACGCCGGTGCAGCTCAAGACCAGGCTGGCGAGCACGGCTGACGCTACCGGTCGGATCGACGACGGTCTGGCGGGGCGCTTCAACCTCGACAACGCCGTCGCCAACCGCACTCCGGCGCTCCCGACGGCCACGGCCACGGCGCGCGTGCAGTCCAACGCCCTGTTCTACGACGCGGCCGCTGGCGGCGCCAACAAGGTGCAGGTGACGAGCTCGGGCACGCAGAGCTACGACATCGTCGACCGCGGCGCCAAGGTCACGCCGGGGACCGGTTGCACGGCCCTCAGCCCGATCTCGGTGCGCTGCACCGGGGTCAAAACGAATGCGCTGATCAACCTCGGCGATCTCGCGGACCGCATTTACGCGCCGGTCCCGCTTTCGCAGAGCATCAACGTGGGCGCCGGCGGCTCGCAGATCTCCGTCGGTTCAGGGAACACCGGGATCACCGGCGGTGACGGCGACGACATGATCGTGACGGGCGACGGTCGCAACTCGATCACGACCGGTGCGGGCGACGACTTCGTGCACTCGGGTGCAGGCAACGACTCCATCGATGTCGGTGACGGGTGGAACATCGTCTCCAGCGAAGCTGGCGACGACGAGATCCGCGGCGGCGCCGACTACGACTGGATCCTGGACGGAGCCGGAAGCGACCGCGTCTACGGCGGCGGCTTCGGCGACGCCTTCTGGGTCGGGGCTGGCGGCAGCGAGCAGGGCTACGGCGCTGACTACGACGTGATCGACGGCGGCGGGGGCGACGACGTGTTCTCGCCGGCGCTCTCGCCCTACGTTTGGGGACTCCCCGGCGCTGGTGCGTCGTACTCCGGCGGTGCCGGCATCGACCGCTTGTCGTACGGCGACTGGGGTGCTGCCGAGCAGGTCACCGCCCAGATCGGCACGAAGACCGGCAACGGCTTCGGCGGCAAGGACGCGATCGGCTCCGACATCGAGGTGCTTCAGGGCAGCGAAGGCGACGACGTGCTGACCGGTTCCGACGCAGCGGACGTCCTGATGGGCGGCCGCGGCAACGACAAGGTCGACGGGCGCGGCGGCGACGATCTGCTCGACGAGGACGGCGACACCTCCGGCGCGACCGACGTGTTCGGCAGCGACCAGCTCATCGGTGGCACCGGCAACGACACCGTGGACTACTCCCGACCGTCGCTGAGCGCCGCGGTCAACGTGAACGGCGCGATCACCGCGAGCCTCGACAGCACCCGCAACGACGGCGCGACCGCCCGCGGCGAGAACGATCTCATCGCAGGCGACGTGGAGGGCATCACCGGTGGTCCGCTGGCCGACACCCTCCGTGCCGGCAGCTACGCGGCGGTGCTCGAAGGCGGCGCGGGAGCCGACACGCTCGTCGGCGGCCCGCTCGCCGACAGCATCTACGCGCAGGACGCAGTCAACGACACCATCACCTGCGGTGGTGGCAGCGACTTCGTCCGCAAGGACGCAGCGGAAGGCGCGAACGCCGACTGCGAGACGACGACGGGCGCGCCGCTCGTGCGCATCACGGGCTCGCTGCCCGCAGGTGGCTTTACGTCCGATCGCCAACCGGCGGTCGCGTTCACGGTCGCTGGCGGCCCAGACGTCACGTCCGTCTGCCGGGTGCTGAACTCGGCCGGCCAGGTCGTCGGAACGTTCGGTACGTGCACCAGCGGCTGGCGGCCGTCTGCGCCGCTCGCCGACGGCAAGTACGCCTTCGTGGTCACGAGCACCTCGTCGACGGCGGGCTCGTCTGCTGCGCAGCGCGAGTTCACGGTCGACACCGTTGCGCCGGATACGACGCTCGTGTCAGGTCCGGAGGAATGGCACGAGTCCGACCAGGCGACGTTCACGCTCGGCTCGACCGAGCCGAAGGTCACCTACGAGTGCAAGCTCGATGACGAGAAGTGGCGCCGCTGCGAGTCGGTGGAGACGTACACCGACCTCGCGAACGGCTCGCACGAGTTCCAGGCACGGGCGACCGACGCCGCCGACAACCGCGACGCGACGGTCCTGTCGTACGACTTCATCTCGTATGTCGATGCCCCGCAGACGAAGCTGACGAAGTCGCCAGCTACACCGACCGCGCTGACCTCGGCGACGTTCGAGTTCACCGCGGAGCCGACCAGCTCGACGTTCGAGTGCAAGCTCGACGCCGGTGCCTGGGCCGCCTGCACGTCGCCGAAGACGGTTACCGGATTGTCGAACGCCTCGCACACCTTCTCGGTGCGCGCGGTGAGCTTCGGCACCGCCGACCCGACCCCCGCGACCTCCACGTGGACAGTCGACCCGGCGGTCGAGCCGGAGATCACGGTGCAGGCCCTGTCGTCGTACGGCGTCTACGGCTTTGGCCTCGGCATCCCGGTCGCGGAGTTCAACACGACGCAGCCGCAGTTCGCACTCACCTCGGATCAGCCGAACGTGACCTACGAATGTGCGGTCAACTCGGAGGACAGCGGGAACTCCGATCCGGTGTTCACGCCGTGCACGTCGCCGTGGACGTCTCCCGCGCAGTCGCCGACGGCGATGGTCGGGTACCACTTCCGCGTGAAGAACGCGGCGGGTGCAACAGCCTCGGCGTCGTACCTCGCGTCGTTCGACGTCGAGGCGCCGACCACGACGCTCTCCGGCGGCCCCGCCGAAGGCGAGAACACGGCCGAGCCGAAGCAGCAGTTCCGGTTCACCGGCACCGACAACCAGGCGATCGGACGCTTCCAGTGCAAGATCGACGCGGGCGCATGGACCACGTGCAGCTCGCCGTTTGTGACGCCGGCGCTCACCGTCGGTCCGCACACCGTCGAGGTCCGCACGCGTGACCGTGCGGGCAACGTCGACGCGACCCCGGAACGCCGCGCGTTCAACGTCGTCGCACCGGTCGCTCCGAACACGGAGTGGGTGGGAGGAGCCTCGACCGGCAGCCGCGTGAGCGACCTGTCGCCGACGCTGCAGTTCAAAGCGACGCCGTCCGGCGGCCGCTTCGAGTGCGCAGCCGGCCCGACCACGAGTGCCACGTTCGCGCCGTGCACGTCGCCGTGGACCGTCCCGCAGCAGCAGGACGGCACGTGGACCGTGTTCCAGGTCCGTGCGATCGGACCGACCGGCCTGGTCGACGCTTCGCCGGCGATGCGGGCCTACCTGTTCGACGGCACCGCCCCAGACACGACGATCACCGCGGGGCCGGCTGCGGGCTCGACCATCCCGACGACGAGCACGTCGCTGTCGTTCAGCGCGAACGACACCACCGCCACGTTCGAGTGCAAGCTCGACGCGGCGACCTGGGCGGCGTGCACCTCGCCGAAGGGCCTGACGGGCCTGACGAGCGGCGCGCACACGTTCAGCGTGCGCGCCAAAGACACCGCCGGCAACATCGACGAGACGCCCGCGACGCGGACGTTCACCGTGACGCCGTCGCAGCTCCTCACGGTCGGTAATCCCGTCGCGGGGTCGGCGTCGGCAGCGCTGACATCCGACGCGTCGCTCGGTACCGCCGTGGACTGGATCCACTGGAAGGGCGTCGCGCCGACCGACGTGGACCGCAAGTCCGGCACGGCGATCATCCCGTCGTGGGTCAACTACGCCGGGAACACCCACGCCAAGTACGCCCTGACCGGTTCGACCACGTTCTCGTGGACGAACGCGACCGGCACGGCGTCCGGGAACTCGGCGCTCGGCGTCTCGGGCGGCGCGGCGAACGGTCGCGGGTTCACGCTCGCGGTGCCGGCCACCAACGCCGACACGCGGAAGCTCAAGCTCTGGCTGGGCGTGCGCGGCTCGACGACCACGGGCGCGCTGCGCGTCAAGTTCAACGGCCAGACGGTCGTCGCCAAGCAGTTCGCAGGGAACTCCAACACCACCCCTGTCGACCGCACGGTGACGATCGACTACCGCCCGTTGACTGCCACCGACACCCTCTCGGTGTCGTGGTACCAGGGTGGCGGGAACCTCTCGAGCGCCAGCCAGGTGGTGCTCTACGCGGCGGCGCTCTACTAGCGAGAGCGCAGCCACAGCTCCGTCCCATCCGGTCCGGCCGGTCCTCCGCGGACC
>JAEZDB010000194.1 GCA_023429855.1 Actinomycetes bacterium | reverse complement strand
GACCGGCGGCTCCAGGCCCGCCACCAGGCGATCGGCCAGGTCCGCCGCGCACTGCGCCTCAGGCCCTTCGACGAGCACCACGAACCGGCGGCTCCCGATCCTGGCGATCGTCGACTCCGCGCCGGTCAGCCGCCGGAGCCGGTCGGCTGCCTCGACCAGCACGGCCTCGGGCACGTCGTCGTCGACGGCGCCGCCGAGTCCGGTGAGCCGCACGAGCAAGACAGCGACGCGCCCGTCGTGCCCCGCGAGCGCCTCCGAGAGCAGCTGCTCGACGCTGCGCCGGTTGGGCAGGCCCGTCGACTCGTCGTGGAGCGCGAGGTACGCCAGGCGCGCGCGTCCGCGCTCCCGCTCGGTGACCACGGCGCCCGCGAAGATCGCGAGGAGCCCACCGGAGATCATCGACGCCGCGATGAGCCGCAGTCCGATCTCGCTGTCGCCGAGAGCCACCCCGGCCACCGCCGACACCGTCCAGATCAGCAGCCCGATGCTCGCGGCCGGCATCCCGAGCCGCAGCGCCACCCAGGCCATCGGAAGCGGGGCGATCGGCATCAGCTCGCCGGGCCCTTGGACGGCGGCCACGGGTACGACGATCGTGGCCGCGAGCATCGCCCAGAACTCGGCGCCAAGTCCGATGGCTTCGCGGAACGCCGCCCTGGCCTGCGGCGCGCGCTGCGGGAGACCCGCGAGGATCAGCAGCGCCGGGGTGACCGTGAGGATCCCGATGGCGTCGCCGACGCCGTAGACGCGTACGAGCCGCCAGTAGCCGTCGCCGCCGTAGAAGAGTCCGTAGCTGCTCGGCAGCTCCAAGAGCAGCGCCACCCCGACCACCGCGGCGACGGTGGAGCCGATCAGCGTCGCCACGGCGAACCAGAGCACGTCGCGCAGCCGGCTCAGCGCGGGATCGACCGTGAGCCTTGGTCGCAGCAGCAGCCCGGTCGCGCCCCACAGCACAGCCTGGGCCAGGCCCTGGATCACGCAGTCGAGCGCGTCGCCGGTGCCGCGCACGAGCAGCTGCAGCGTGTCGGCGATGAAGATCAGCGGGACCCCACGCCAACCGCAGGCGACGACGATCGCCAGGCTCAGTCCGACCGGCGGGTACCACGGCGACACGACGGGCGCCGACGCCAGCTCGACCGAGAGCGCGGCCAGCAGTCCGTAGGCGAGCACGAACGCGACCGCCACCCACGGCGGGACGTAGTCGCGCTTCCAGGCCACGAAGCCAACCTACGTCTGAACTGGTCTTCGGTAAAGCCCGAAACTGGAGGAAATGCCAGAGATTCGCCTGATCCGCTGGTGCGTCCGGATCGCGAGAGCGCCGACGCGCCTCGACGTTTGCCCGATCTACTTGAATCCGGTCTCTAATGTTCCGTGTCCAGTTGCTCCCACCGACTGTCTCCCTGGGGCTCCTACCCCAGATCGGCTCCTTCCTTTGCGCACACGTCCCCTCTTCTCCCTGCTCGCGTCCAGCGTGATCGCGGCGGCGGTCCTGCCAGCCACGGCCAACGCGGGCCGCTTCACCCCGATCAAGACCTTGCCGAAGCCGGTGACGACGAAGCCGGTGACGCCCCCGGCGACCACGCCCGCGGCGTCGACGCCGGTCGCCGCCGCACCCTCGCTCGTCGATCTGTCGCTGATCCCGTCAGCGAGCTCCACGAGCGCGACGTGCAACGTCCCCAAGACGTTCAAGGCCTTCAAGGCGTTCGGTGACCACGCGGACTACTCGTTCGCCCCGGGTGGCACGTTCGAGCACGGCACCGCCGGCTGGAGCCTCTCGGGCGCCTCCGTCGTGTCGGGCAACGACACCTCCGGCGTGTATGGCGGCTCTAAAGCGCTGCGGATCAACGACGGCGGCCGCGTGATCACCCCGTGGTTCTGCGTCTCCGCGGACAACCCGACGTTCCGCTTCACCACCTACGGCGGCGAAGTCGAGATGGAGATCGACTACATCGTCATCAACGACGACGACGTCGACGACAACCTCGTCGGCGAGACCGTCGGCGGCGGCCAGTGGGGCCCGTCTGAGGTCCACGACCTCGCGACCGAGATTCCCGACTCCAAGCTCAGCAAGGGCGTCCTCGCCCGGCTGATCTGGGAAGCCGAGGACGACGTCTACGTCGACAACGTCCTCGTCGACCCGTACCGACGCGGGTAGGCGGTTAGCTGTCGCTCTCGGGCGGCAGCGACGTGGTGCCCTTGAAGCGCATCGCGTCGCGCATGCGGGCGGTGACCGCGCGGCTCGTCTGACCGCGCCAGCGGCTCGTGCTCGGCACGGTCGTGCGCACGAGCTGCGTCCACTCGTCGAGCGGCAGCTCGCCGGCGATCAGCTGAGACAGACCCGACGTGACGGGCGCCTGCACGCCGGCGAGTGAGAGCGCGCGGGCCAGCAGCGGCACCGTCTCCATCGCCTCGATCGCCTGACCCACCCGCGCAGGGATCTCGGCCGGCGGAACGCCGGCGGCGAGCAGTTCGCCGGCGCGGCGGTTGCGGCTGTGCGGCGCGAGCGCGGTGGCGACGAGGTCGCCGATGCCGGCCAGGCCGAGCAGGCTCTGCGGGCGCGCCCCGAGGCGGGCGGCGTAGTCCCAGACCTCGGCGAAGATATGGCCGGCCGCGGCGCCGGCCGCGTTGAGTCCCTGCGCC
>JAEZDB010000171.1 GCA_023429855.1 Actinomycetes bacterium | reverse complement strand
GACCTGAGCTTCGAGCAGAAGCTCGAGATCCTCACCACGCTGCCGATCGAGCAGCGGCTCGAGCGCGCGCTCGAAATGCAACGCGAGCGCCTGGCCGAGCTCCAGGTCCGCCGCCGCATCCGCGAGGACGTCCAGGAGGGCGCCGAGGCCCAGCAGCGCGAGTACTTCCTGCGCAAGCAGATGGAGTCGATCCGCAAGGAGCTCGACGAAGACAACGGCTCGGTCGTCGAGGAGTACCGCTCCAAGATCGAAGCGGCCGGCATGCCGGAGGAGGCCGAGGCGCAGGCGCTCAAGGAGCTCGCACGCCTGGAGCGCTCGGGCGAGGAGTCGGCCGAGGCTGGCACGATCCGCAACTACCTCGACTGGATGGTCGCGGTGCCGTGGAGCAAGACCTCCGAGGAGCGGCTCGACCCGGTCGGCGCCCGCGAGGTGCTCGACGCCGACCACGCCGGCCTCGAAGACGTCAAGGACCGCATCACCGAGTACCTGGCCGTGCGCAAGCTCCGTCAGGACCGCGACATCGAAGCCGACCCGAAGTCGGGCGCGATCCTCACGCTGATCGGCCCGCCCGGCACCGGCAAGACGTCGATCGGCGAGTCGATCGCCCGTGCGACCGGCCGCGAGTTCGTCCGCATCTCGCTCGGCGGCGTGCGCGACGAGGCCGAGATCCGCGGCCACCGCCGCACCTACATCGGCGCGCTCCCTGGTCGCCTGGTGCGCGCGCTGCGCGACGCCAAGACGATGAACCCGGTGATCCTGCTCGACGAGGTCGACAAGATCGGCACCGACTGGCGCGGCGACCTGTCGGCCTCGCTGCTCGAGGTGCTCGATCCGGCGCAGAACTCCACGTTCCGCGACCACTACCTCGACGTCGAGCTCGACCTCTCGCAGGTGATGTTCATCGCGACGGCCAACGTCGCCGACACGATCCCCGGCCCGCTGCTCGACCGCATGGAGGTGATCCGCTTCGACGGCTACACGCAGGCGGAGAAGCTCGCGATCGCCAAGGGCTACCTGTGGAAGCGCCAGCGCGACCGCAACGGCCTGCGCGAGGACGAAGTCGTGATCAGCGACCAGCTGCTCGGGCAGATCGTCTCGGAGTACACGAGCGAGGCGGGCGTCCGCAACCTGGAGCGCCAGATCGGCACGCTGCTGCGCAAGACCGCGACGAAGATCGCGTCGGGCACCGTGGAGCCGCCGGTTCGGATCGACCTCGACACCGTCCGCGACGCGCTGGGCCGCCAGAAGGTGTTCCAGGAGTCGGCGGTGCGTACCGCGGTCCCAGGGGTCGCGACCGGCCTGGCCGTGACGGGCGCCGGCGGCGACGTGCTGTTCATCGAGTCGACGACCATGAAGGGCAACGGCGGCCTCGTCCTGACCGGCCAGCTCGGCGACGTGATGAAGGAGTCCGCGCGGATCGCGCTGAGCTACGTGCGCGGCCACGCCGACGAGCTGGGCATCGATCCGGACGTGTTCGAAGACACCGAGTTCCACGTGCACGTGCCCGCTGGCGCGATCCCGAAGGACGGCCCGTCGGCAGGCATCACGATGGTCACTGCGCTGACGTCGCTGCTCACCGGCCGCCCGGTCAAGCACACTGTGGGCATGACGGGTGAGGTCACGCTCCAAGGTCGGGTCCTCCCGATCGGCGGGCTCAAGCAGAAGGCGCTTGCCGCGCACGCTGCCGGCCTCACCACCGTGGTCGTCCCCGAGCGCAACCGCGGCGACATCGACGACATCCCCCAGGAGGTGCGAGACGTCGTCTCGTTCCACCCGGTGATGACCGTCGGTGAGGTCCTTGATCTCGCCCTCGAATCCGCCCCCGTCGGCGCCACGGCCAAGGATGTCTCGCTGTCGTAAATGTGAACCCGTCCCCGAGGAGGTCCGCGGCGTCGCCGACCTCCTCGGGAAGCGGTGGCAGCTCGCCATCCTCTACGCCGCCCACCTCGGGGCGGTGCGCTTCGGCGAGTTCCAAGAGTCCGTCGGCGGCGTGTCGGCGCGCATGCTCACCGAGCGGCTCCGCGAGCTCGAGGAGGCAGGGCTCATGGAGCGCGAGGTCATCCCGACCTCGCCGCCCCAGGTCGAGTACCGGCTCACGGAACAGGGCAAGAAGCTCGGGCCGGTCCTCGAAGCCATGCAGGTCTACGCCGTCGAGGTCACGGTCGAGATCGAGGTTGAGGTCGAGGTCGACGTCCACGTCGACCCGGCGGCTGCCGAGCCGGAACGCCGCACCGCGTAGCGCGTCTCGACGCAGACGCGGTAATGCGCCTTTCCTCCAGCATCGCCGCTGGGATATCGTGGCGCGCGTACTCCGCGATCACGTCCCGACGTCCCTCGGGCTGGCGCGCTCAAGAGAAGAGGGGTACATGTCTCACCTGAACCGCACCGCGATTGCGGCTGCCTCCGCGTTCGCTCTCGCTGCACCGGGCTCGGCGCTCGCCGGCCCCTCCGGCTCCGACGGGTCGCTCACCGCGGCCGGCGGCAACACCTCCGTCGCGACCATCTCCGCTCCGGCTGGAGCCCAGACGGTGCCGTCGAACAACCGCAGCGCGACGGCGCAGAAGTCGATCCGGGTCCAGATCGGCGCGACCACGGGCGTCATCTACTTGAACCGCACCGAGACCAAGCAGGTCGGCCAGGGAGGCGCCTGGGTCGTCGCGGGCGCGATCGGCGTCGCGCTTGCCCCGCAGACCGCGGGCCTCGGCACGATCGCCGCGATCGGTGTGGGCATCGCGCTCGGCTCGGTCGGCTCCAAGCTCATCGACCAGCAGCTCGCCGCCGGCCAGTGCCTGAAGCTCTCCACGCCGTGGCTGTCGCTCGGCACCGTCGTCAAAGTCGGCTGGTCGCCCTGCTGAGCGCACCGTAGACTCAGCCGGGCCATGTCCCAAGGTGCCCCGTCCCGACCTCCGGTCGTCGCGGTGATCGACGACGTCCCGACCCTCGGAGCCCCCGAGGGCAACACGCAGGTGGAGATCGTCGAACCCGGCGCTCCGCTCGTGATCACGTTCGGCTTCTACGAGGATCCGGCGGTGCGTCCAGGCGCCTTTGAGTTCCTCGGACGCCTCAAGAAGCTGGAGCTGATCAGCGGCCGCGCGATCAACAAGCTCCTCGTCCGCGACCCGAGTATGCGCTGGTACCTCGCCGGGATCGAGGGAGTCGGCGACGACGTCGAATCGACCGCGGCCGCGTTGCGGGAGTTCGTCGACCGCCACCAGCCGAGCTCGGTGATCACGGTCGGGCAGTCGATGGGCGCCTACGGGGCGATCCTCTACGGCACGCTCATCGGCGCCGACAAGGTCGTCGCGTTCGGTCCGCTCTCGTGCTTCGACCGCCGCTTGTGGTCGATCATGAACGAGGTCCGCTGGCTCCCGCCGCTCTTCGCTCTCGACGAGAGCGGCGTCGACGCCGACGCCTACCGCGACCTGCCGCGATTCCTCGCCGCGCATGACGGGCCGCTGCCCGACATCGACGTGCTCTACGGCAACTCTGCGGGCGAAGGAGTGCACCCGCACTTCGCCGTTGCCGTCGACCCCGTGCACGCCGTGCGGTTCGTCGACACGCCGGGCGTCACGCTGCTGCCGATCGAGCACTCGCTCCACGGCGTCGTCGAGCACTTCCGGTCGCAGGCCGTCATCACCGAGGTCCTGCGCCAGCGGATCTTCGGCACTTCGCTCGCCGAGACGATCAACGGGCTCCACGGCGGCGAGTACTGGATGGGCTGGCTGATCGAGAACTTCTTGGAGCACGGGACGCTCGATGGCATACGCCCGTACCTGCTGGAGAACGTCTCCGCCGATGAGGCCGACGCGCTCATCGCCCGCGCCAAGCTGATCATCGACCTGAGCACGCTCGAAGACCAGCCGCCGCGCTTTACCGCCTAGGCGGCCGCGGCCCGCGCCGCCGCGCGGGCCCAGCGGTGCGCCCTACCGGTTGAAGTAGGTCGCGATGAACGCGTGCTGCGCCGTGTACGCGCTCGGGTTGAGGAACACGCCGTGCGACGACGAGCCGCTGATGAGCGGCAAGGTGATCGGACCGGTGAACGGCGGGTACTGGCGCACGCCGTAGCCGCCGGCGTCGTACGACGCCGTACGGCGCACGTCCGGCATCCCGTACAGCTGGGGGCCGACGAGCGGCAGGTCCAGCAGGTTCGCGAGGCTGACGGTCGTCGGGCTCGGGACGACGTTGTCGCCGTCGCCAGCGATGATCAGCAGCGGCTTGGCTGACTGCCCCGGTCGCGGGTTGCGGATGAACTCGGCGGTGTTGATGCCGTCAGCCGGGTCGAGCACCTGCTGGATCGCAGCCTGCAGCACCGTCGCCTCTGTGCCGGTGGCGGCCTTCGGCAGGATCGCGCCAAAGATGTTCCACAGGACGGTCTGCGAGATCGCGTGGCCGATCCCGGCGCCAGTCACGTGAAAGATCACGCCCTTCAGCGACGGCGAGAGCGCGGCGAAGTTGAGGCCGAGCACGCCGCCGAGCGAGGTGCCCTCCATCGCGATCTTCGCGTTGTTGATGTCGTTGCGGCCGTCTCGGCCCTGGCCGAAGGGCGAGAAGAAGGAGACCGGCTTCATGAAGTCGATCTTCATCGTCTGCAGCGCCTTGTAGACGCCCATCAGGTCGATCGTGGCCTGGTTGAACATCCCGCCGAGCTTGCCCAGGTTCCCCGGGGCGAGCAGCTGCAGCAGATTGCCGCCGTTCGGGCCCGAGCGGGCGCCGTGATTCGGCCAGTCGACGGAGAACGTCGCAAAGCCGCGTTGCGCGTTCATCTGCGTCACGACCGGATCCATCTCCTTGAACGCGCCAATGCCGTGCATGTAGAGGACGACGCCGGCCAAGCCCTTCGTCGACGTTTCCGGCAACGTCAGCCGGAACGGGATCCACTCGTCCTTGCGGGTGGCGCCCGACCAGTCGACGGGGCCGGTCCCGTTGCGCGTGCGGTAGTTGTCGACGCGCAGCTGGCCGGTGACCAGGCCGCCGACGTCGGGGTTGATGAGGTCCCATGAGATCGACAGGCCGCGCACCGGATGCGGGCGCGCCGCCGTGTCGGCCATCAGGCGCTCCGTCGGTGCGAGGAACTCCTCGCGGGCGCGGACGGTGAAGACCGTCGCGTTGCGCACGCTGGATTCTGCGATGCCCGACTGGGCGAGGCCGTCGCGAACCTCCTGCACGTAGTCGGCAGCACGTTGGTTCGCCGGCTCTTGCGCGGCGAGCTCGCTGAACGCCGGCTCGGTCGGCCGGGCGATCGGGAACTGGTCGGTGACCGCCACCAGGATCCGGTGACCAAACGCCCAGCGCGACTGCGGGAAGACTTGCAAGGCGTTGCTGGCCTTCGACACGAGGTTCGTGTTGAGCGCCTGGGGGCTCATGAACGCGTGGACCTTCACGCGCTGGCCCGTGTCGAGGTCGTAGGCGACGACCGCGTCGCCGCCGTCGTAGGGCACCGCTCCCGGCTTCTCGGTGAACTCAAAGACGGCGCCCGCGCCGGCGCTGAAGCCCGAGGCGCCGCCGAACACGCCGGTCGGCGAGATGCCGTCCTCCTTCGGCAGTGCATTGAGGATCTCGGGCCGGAGCACGTCGTCGGTCACGTCGGCGCGCAGACCCGTCGGCGATGAAGGGTCAGCCTTGGCCCAGTAGTTCGACGGGAACGGCGCCAGGCACGTCTTCGTCGACAGCGGGTTGCACTTGGCGTCGGCCGCAGAGGCGCTACTGGCAAACGCCGCGGGGATTGCGGTAGCTGCAAGGAGCGCGGCGACCGCCGGACGGAATCGAGACACGGGTTTTCCTCGGGACAGGAAGGTCGCGCCGGGCCGGGTCAGGCCGAGCGACGCGCGGTTGTGCCGGACCGTAGCCCCAGCGCTGACTGATTCGCAACCACGAACTCCGGTCAAGCTGGCGCGTGGTGGACCATCCCGCCGCAAAGCGAGACACCCTGCTCAGCTCGGCTTTCGCTGCACGGGGCGGTGGCCGCACGCTCCCGCCCTCAGCCTTCGGCGATCTCCGAGGCTTCCATCCAGGCGAGCTCGACCTCTTCGCGCTCCTCGCGCAGGGCCCTCAGCTCGTCGCCGAGTTCGCGCAGGCGGCCGTGGTCGGAAGCAGCTGAGGCCATCTGCTCGTGGAGCTTGGCCTCGCGCTCGTCGAGCTTGGCCATGGCGCGGTCGAGGCGTTGGACCTCTTTGCGCGCGGCGTGGATCTCGCCGCCGCTCGGGCGCGGTTCGGCGGTCGCGCCGTCTCCCCCGCTCGCGCCGCTCCTGGCGACCGTGCCGCGGGACGCGGTCGCGCCGCCTTCGGCTGCCGCCCGCCGCTCGTCGACGTACTGCTCGATGCCCGCAGGCAGGTGACGGACTTCGCCATCAGGCGAAAGCGCGTAGACGTTGTCGCAGACGCGCTCCACGAAGTACCGGTCGTGGCTCACCACGACGAGGGTGCCGGGCCAGCCGTCGAGCAGGTCCTCCATCGCGGTGAGGGTGTCGATGTCGAGGTCGTTGGTGGGCTCGTCGAGCAGCAGCACGTTGGGCTCCTCCATCAGCAGGCGCATCAGCTGCAGCCGGCGGCGCTCGCCACCGGAGAGGTCCTTGACGAGCGTGCGGGCGCGCTCGCCGCGGAACCCGAAGCGCTCGCAGAGCACGCCGGCGCTCAGCTCCTGGCCGTCGCTCGTGGTGATCCGGCCGCGCACGGCCTCGAGCGATTCCAGCACGCGCAGGTGGCCGGGGATCTCGGCGGTGTCCTGCGAGAGGTGCGCGAGCTTGACCGTCTGGCCGCGTTCGACGCGTCCCGTGCTCGGCTCCAGCTCGCCAGAGAGCAGCTTGACCAGGGTCGTCTTGCCGGAGCCGTTCACGCCGACCAGCGCGACGCGGTCGCCGGGGCCGAGCCGCCAGGTGGCCCGGTTGAGCAGCACCTTGTCGCCGTAGGCGACCGACACGTCGACGGCGTCGAGCACCTTGTTGCCCAGACGCGCGTTGGAGAACCGCAGCAGCTCGACGCTGTTGCGCGCCTCGGGCACGTCGGCGATCAGCGCGTTGGCCGCGTCGATCCGGAACTTCGGCTTGCTCGTGCGCGCGGGCGGCCCGCGACGCAGCCACGCCAGCTCCTTCTTGACGAGCTGCTGGCGCTTGTCTTCGCGAATGCCGGCCTGGCGGTCGCGCTCGGCGCGGGCCAGCACGTAGGCCGCGTAGCCGCCCTCGTACTGGTGGACGGTGCCGTCGGCGACCTCCCACGTGTGGGTGCAGACGGCGTCGAGGAACCAACGGTCGTGGGTGATGACCACCATCGAGCCGCGCCGCGCCGACAGGTGGCGCGCGAGCCAGTCGACGCCTTCGACGTCGAGGTGGTTCGTCGGCTCGTCGAGCAGCAGCAGCTCGGGGTTGTCGAGCAGCGACTTAGCCAGCGCGATCCGGCGGCGCTCGCCACCGGAGAGCGGCGTGATGACCGTGTCGAGGCCGTTGGTGAAGCGCGTCATCTCAACGCCGCCGAGGAGGCCGTCGAGCACGTCGCGGAAGCGCGCGTCGCCCGCCCACTCGTGGTCGGCGCGCCCGCCGACGAGCTGGTCGCGGATCGTCTTCGTGGGATCGAGCTCGTCGCCCTGCCCGACGCTGGCGAGGTGCAGCGCGCCGGTGAGGACGACCTGGCCGGCGTCGGGCTGTTCGTAGCCGCCGATCAGGCGCAGCAGCGTCGACTTGCCGTCGCCGTTGCGGCCGACGATGCCGATGCGGTCGCCGGCGTTCACGCCCAAGGTGATGTCGGTGAGGACCGTGCGGCTCGCGTAGCCCTTGTCGACCGACTTCAGGTTGACGAGGTTTCGGGTCGGCGCAGCCATCGGCGCCCCATGTTGCCGGGTGCGGCCCCTCGGCGCCGTCCGCCCACAAACCGAACAGGTGTTGTGTAACCCGCGAAACCCGCTACGGTTCCGGGCGTGGCCAGCGCACCTTCCGTCCTGATTATCGGCGCCGGGTTCGGCGGCATCGGCGCCGCGATCGAGCTGCGGCGGCACGGGATTACTGACGTCCAGATCCTCGAAGCCGCGCCGGAACTCGGCGGCACGTGGTACTTCAACACGTACCCGGGCGCCGCGTGCGACATCCCGAGCCACTTCTACTCGTTCTCCTACGAGCAGCGCACGGACTGGGATCGGCTCTGCCCGATGCAGCCCGACATCCTCGCCTACCAGCATGAGGTCGCGTCGAAGTACGGGATCGACGAGCTGATCTCGCTGAACACGCCGATCCAGGCCTGCCACTGGGACGACGAAACCAAGCAGTGGACGGCCCTAGCCTCCGACGGCCGCACGTTCACCGCCGACGCGCTGATCCTTGCCACCGGCCAACTCAACCGGCCGAAGTTCCCCGACATTCCCGGGCTCGACACCTTCAAGGGCGAAGCGTTCCACTCGGCCCGCTGGAACCACGACCTGCCGCTGGCCGGCAAGCGCGTGGCCGTGATCGGCTCGGGTGCCAGCGCGGTGCAGTTCGTCCCCGAGATCGCGAAGGTCGTCGCGCACCTGTCGGTCTTCCAGCGCACGGGCAGCTGGTTCATGCACCGCTGGAACACGCCCTACCGGCCAGCGGTCAAGTGGACCGTGCAGCACGTCCCGGGCGTGCAGTCGTTTCGGCGCTCGTTCGTCTTCCACTTCGTCGAGCAGCTCACCCGCTCGATCAAGAACCCCGCCACGGCCGGGCGGATCCTGTCGGTGCGTTCGCGGCTCTTCATGCGCTGGCAACTGCGCGGCGCGCCCGAGCTGCGGAAGAAGGTCTGGCCGGACTACCCGATCGGCTGCAAGCGGATTCTCTTCACGTCGCACTTCCTCCCCGCGCTGCGGCGCTCGAACGTCGAGCTCGTCACCGACGCGATCCGCGAGATCGACGAGACCGGCATCGTCACCGCCGACGGCCGCCACCACGACGTCGACACGCTCATCTACGCGACGGGCTTCCACGCGACCGACCTGATGTTCCCGATGGAGATCACCGGCCGCGGCGGCGAGAACCTCTCCGACGCATGGAAGGAGGGCGCCCACGCCCACCTCGGCATGACCGTGCCGGGGTTCCCCTCGATGTTCGTGATCTACGGGCCCAACACGAACACATCGGGCGGCTCGATCATCTACTTCATCGAGACCCAGGCGGCCTACATCCGCCAGGCGCTCAAACTCGTGCAGAGCCGCGGCGCCGGCGGGATCGAGGTCAAGCGCGAGGTCGAGGAGCGCAGCGACCGCGAGCTGCAGGCGCAGTTCGCCGGCACCGCCTGGCTGGCCTGCGACTCCTGGTACCGCAACGAAAGCGGCCGGATCGTGACGAACTGGCCCGGCTACATGATCGACTACCGCAACGCCACGAAGACGCTCGCGCCGAGCGACTTCGAGCTGCTGCCGGCGCGCACCCCGGCCACGACCACGGACCTCGCTGCCGGGTGACGACCCGCTGCAACCGCGCCCTAACGCCGAGCGTCGGATTACCCACCCCAGGGGGTCGGTAATCCGACGCTCACCGCGCTGCCAGGGGCGCTGGCGCAGCCGGGGCGCAGGTTCTGGCACGTACCCGCTCCGTCTGAGGGCCGAGTCTGCGAGGGTGAGCAACATGTACGACTACGTGATCGTCGGCGCCGGGACGGCGGGGTGCGTGCTAGCCGGGCGCCTCTCCGAAGACCCCGCCGTGCGCGTGTTGCTGCTTGAGGCCGGCGGCAAGGACCGCTCGCTCAACATCAAGATCCCGGCGGCGTTCCCAAACCAGTTCCACGACAAGAAGCTCGACTGGGACTATGCGACCGAGCCGGAGCCGTACGTCGACGACCGCGAGCTCTACGTGCCGCGCGGCAAAGGCCTCGGCGGCTCCAGCTCGATGAACGCGATGCTCTACGTGCGCGGTCGCCCGCTCGACTTCGACGGCTGGGAAGCGCAGGGCGCCCCGGGCTGGGGCTACCGCGACCTGCTGCCGCTCTTTAACGGCGCCGAAGACAACGTGCGCGGCGCCTCGGAGTTCCACGGCGCCGGCGGTCCGTTCCGCATCGAGGAGCAGCGCTCGCCACGCAACGTGAGCAAGCGCCTGCTCGACGCGACCGTCGCCGCCGGGATCCCGTACACGCCGGACTACAACGGCCCCGAGCAAGACGGCGCGTCGTGGTTCCAGGTGAGCCAGAAGAGCGGCAAGCGGTTCAGCGCGGCCGACGGCTACCTCAAACCGGCCTACGACCGGCCGAACCTCACGATCCGCACCGGGGTCACCGTGCTCGGGGTGAACCTCGACGCCGGCCGCGCGACCGGTGTGCGCGTCGCCACGGGGCGCCGCGGCAAGGAGGAGACGATCCGCGCGGAGCGCGAGGTGATCTTGGCCGCCGGAGCGATCGGCTCGCCGCAGATCCTGCTGCTCTCCGGCATCGGCGACCCAGACGAGCTGCGCGCCGCCGGCGTCACGCCCAAGCACGAGCTCGCGGGCGTTGGCCGCAACCTGCAGGACCACCCGTTCGTGACGCTGATCTGGGAGGTGTCCGACACGCACTCGCTGGCGACCGCCGAGAGCCCGAAGTTCCTGGCTGAGTGGCTGCTGCGCAAGTCCGGGCCGCTGACGTCGACCGTCGCCGAAGTCGTCGCGTTCACTCGCACGCGCCCAGGCCTCCCCGCCGCCGACATCCAGTTCCACATGGGCGCCGCCTACTTCGACGACCACGGCGCCGAGACGTACGACGGGCACTGCGCGGTCATCGGGCCGGTGCTCGTGTCGCCCAAGTCGCGCGGCAAGCTGTGGCTGCGCTCCGCCGACCCGACCGCCAAACCGCGCATCCTCACGAACTCCCTCTCGGAGCAAGACGACGTCGACTCGCTGATCGCGGGCATGGAACTGGCGCGCGAGATCATGCGGCAAGACCCGATCAAGGATGTCGTGATCAAGGAGGTCAAGCCGGGCCCGGCCGCGACGACCCGCCAAGCCCTCGAAGACGACCTCCGCCGCCGTCTGATGCTGATCTACCACCCCGTGGGCACCTGCCGGATGAGCGACGACCTTGCTGTGGATCCGGTGGTTGATAGCCAGCTGCGCGTCCACGGCATCGACGGCCTACGCGTAGTCGACGCGTCGATCATGCCGACGATCGTGGGCGGCAACACGAACGCCGCCACCGTCGTGATCGCCGAGAAGGCCGCCGCGATGCTGCGCTCCCCCGTTCCCGCCTAAGCGGCCCGACCTCCGAGGACCGACGCCATGAACCACCACCGCGAAGGCAGCGGCCCGCCGCTCGTGCTGATCCACGGCGTCGGCCACCACTGGCAGGGCTGGAAGGCGGTGATCCCGGATCTGGCCCGCGACTTCGACGTGATCGCCTGCGACTCCCCGGGGTTCGGGCATTCGGCGCCGCTGCGCCACGCCGGGCCGCCGACGATCCCCGCCTACGTCGACGCGTTCGTGCTCTGGCTGGAGCACGAGGGGATCGAGCGCCCGCACGTGGCGGGCAACTCGATGGGCGGTGCAATCGCGCTGGAGCTGGCCCGCCGCGGCGTCGCTGCGTCAGCGACCGCCTTCTCGCCCGCGGGCTTCTGGAACCGCGCGGAGCTCAAGTGGTGCCAGCTGGCGCTCGGCGCGATCCAGGCGGTGCCGCCACCGCTGCGGCCCCCCGGCCCTGCGCG
>JAEZDB010000159.1 GCA_023429855.1 Actinomycetes bacterium | reverse complement strand
GCGCCGGGCCGAGCAGCCCCGCCGCGACGACGATCGCGAGGGCGCCGAAGTCCACGGCGCGTGGGCTACCGCGCACCCTTGCGCAGCTCACGGAGCTCCGGCCACGGCCGCGTGTTGGCGACGTCGTCGGCCGTGAGCCACGCGCGGCGCGCCGTGTAGATCCCCCAGCGCAGGTTGCCGAGCACCTCGGGGCCGTGGGCGTCGGAGTCGATCACGAGCTTTACGCCGCGGCGCGCCGCTTCGCGCGCATGCACGTCGCTGAGGTCGCGGCGTCGCGGCGAGCCGTTGATCTCCAGAAACGTGCCGGTGGCCGCGGCGACCTCGATGACCTTGGCGATGTCGAGGTCGTACGGCGCGCGCTTCTCGATCATGCGGCCCGTCGGGTGGCCGATGAGGTCGACCGACGGGTGTTCGCACGCGGCGACGATGCGCGAGGTCGGGTCGCTCGCAAACGCGGTGTGGACTGACGCAACGACCCAGTCCAGCTCGGCCACCAGCTCGTCGGGGTAGTCGAGCGAGCCGTCGACGCCGATGTTGATCTCGCTCCCTGCCAGCAGGGTGAAGCTGTCGCCGAAGGTCGGGTCGAGCGCGCGGACCTCCTCGATCGTGCGCTCGAGCTCCTCGGGGGTGACGTGGTTGCCGAAGCCGTGTGAGGCCGAGTGGTCGGTGATGACGAGGTACTCGTGGCCGAGCGCGATCGCGGCGTGCGCCATCTCCTCGATTGAGGCGCGGCCGTCGCTCTTGGTCGAGTGCAGGTGCAGGTCGCCGCGCAGGTCGCCCAGCTCGATCAGCTGCGGGACCTCCCCCGCCTTCAGCTGCAGCTCGCCGCGGTCCTCGCGCAGCTCCGGCGGCACCCAGGTAAGCCCGAGCGTCTCGTAGACCTGCTCCTCAGTGTCGCAGCGGGTCAGCTCGCCGGTCTCCTCGTTCAGGATGCCGCGCTCGGAGACCCGGATCCCGCGCGCCTGCGCCGCGGTGCGCAGCGCGACGTTGTGCGCCTTGGACCCCGTGAAGTGCTGCAGCAGGTTGCCGAACTGCGCTGGGGGCACGATCCGCAGGTCGATCGCGAGGCCGGCCTGCGCGACGCCGTGAGCGCCGTTGTCGCCGCCTTGATTGACCTCCGCCATCAGCGGCGAGGCCGCGAACGCGGCGACGAGCGCCGCCGGATCGCTCGTGGTGGCGATGATGTCGAGGTCGTGGACGCTGTCGGCGCGGCGTCGGGCCGAGCCGGCCAGCTCGACGCGGTCGCTCGCGGGGTGGGCGCGCAGCTCGTCGCGCAGCGCCTCACCGATCTCGAGCGCCGTCGGCAGCAGCACGCGCTCGGGGCCGCCGCTGATCGCGTCGCCGGCCGCTTCGAGGGCCGCGGCGATCTTGGCGGCCGAGGACTCGCCGAAGCCCTTGAGCTCGGCGACCTGGCCAGCGTCGAGCGCGGCCTTCAGCGACTCGGGGCCGTCGATGCCGAGCGCAGCGTGCATCTTCGCGATCCGCTTGGCGCCGAGCCCGGGTACGCGGGTGAGCACCAGCAGGCCGTCGGGGATCTTCGCGCGCAGCTTCTCGAGCGCCGGGATGGTCCCGGTGTCGAGCAGGTCGTTCAGCTTCTCCTCGAGCGTCTTGCCGATGCCCGGGATGTCGGTGACGGTGCCGGCGCGCGTCTGCGCCGCGACCGACGTGGGGGCCGACCGCACGGCGTCGGCGGCGTTGCGGTACGCCAACACGCGGTGGGCGATCGCGCCATCGAGCTCGTACCGGTCGGCCAGCTCTTCGAAGATGACGGCGATCTCGGCGTTGCTGGGGTCGCGGGGCGGGGCCATGCGGGCGAGCCTAGCCCGCCTGGCCCAAAAGGCGACACGCGATCCTGTCGCGCCCGCTGCACGCCAACCAGCTCTCCACCTCTCGCCTGGAGGTAGCTTGAACGGGTGGCCGTCTCCCGACGTTTCTCCCCAGCTCTGGTCGGCGCGGTCGTTCTGCTCTTCACCGGCCTCGCGGCTGCCCCCGCCGGGGCAGCGATCACGTGGACCGGGTGCGTCGCTGCGCGCTACCAGTGCGGGTCGATCTCCGTCCCGATCGACCGCACCGGCGGCGTCCCAGGCGGCATTAGCCTGTCGGTCACGCGCAAGGTCGCGCCATCGAATCCGAGCCGCACGGCGATCATCGCGCTTGCCGGCGGGCCCGGGCAAGCGGCGCAGCCCTATGCGCGCAGCTTCGCATCGCTGTTTGCCGCCGGCCTCGCCGACAAGGACCTCCTCGTCTTCGACCAGCGCGGCACCGGCAAGTCGGGGCCGCTGAGCTGCAAGGCGTTTCGGGGGCGCGGCACCACCGAGACGCTGATCGGCCGGTGCTCTGACGAACTCGGCTCGCGCCGCGGGTTCTACACCAGCGCCGACTCCGCCCAAGACATCGAGGCGCTACGTATCGCCGGCGGCTACGAGCAGCTCATCCTGACCGGTGTGTCGTACGGGACCAAGGTCGCGCTCGCGTATGCGGCCGCCTACCCGGCGCACACGAAGGCGATGATCCTCGACTCGACGGTGCTGCCTGAGGGCCCCGACTCGCTCGGGCGCGTCACGGCGCAAGCCGTCACCCGCGTCCTTCGCGACGACCTCTGCGGCAGTCGGGCGTGCCGCGACGCTACGCCCAACGCCGTCCGCGACCTGCGCGTTCTAGCTGCGCGGCTGGCGCAGCGCAGCATGAGCGCGGCGGTCTACGACGGCAGCGGGCGGCGCTACACCGCGAGGATCGGGCCGAGCGGCCTCCTCGACGTGTTCACCGCCGGCGACCTGAATCCCGCGGTCCGTGCGCAGCTTCCGGCCGCCGTGCGCTCGGCGCTCAAGGGCGACCGTCAACCGCTGCTGCGGCTGTCGGCCAACGCGATCGGCCTCGACAACCGCAACGGGCTGCGTCCTGCGCGCCTGCAGGCAGACGATGAGAGCGACTTCGGCGACGGCACGCTCTACCTCGCGACGCTCTGCGAGGAGAACCCGACCTTCCCGTGGACGCGCGGCGCCGCCCTCTCGCAGCGCACGCGCGAACTGGCCGACGCCGTCGCGGCAGCGCCCGCCGGGTCCTGGGGGCTCTTCCCATCCTCCGTCGGCCTCGGCGCGTTCGCCGGGACCTGCCTTGGATGGAAGGTCGCTACGGGTGCGCCCCCGGCCGCGGGCGCCCTGCCCGACGTGCCGACGCTGATCCTGTCGGGCCTGGCTGACGTGCGCACGCCGCTCGAAGACGCACAGCAGCTTGCCACGCGGCTACCGCAGGCGCAGCTCGTGCAGGTCTCGCAGGTCGGCCACTCCGTGCTGACGAGCGAGTCCGGCTCTTGCGCCAAGGACGCCGTGAGCGCCTTCCTGCGTGGGGCAGCGGCGAGCGCCTGCAAGCCCGTCAAGCCCCTGTTCGCACCGACCGACCGGGCGCCCCGGTCGCTGAGCGACGTGCGCGCTGCGCGCAACCTGCCGGTGCGCGCTGGCCGCACGCTCAACGTGCTGCCGGCGGTGCTCGCCGACGCGCGCCGCGCGATCATCGGCGACATCTTCGCGACCGGCTCCGTGCCCAAGTCGATCGGCGGACTACGAGGCGGCTCGGTGCGCGTGCACAGCGAGACCCGCTGGACGCTGCGCCGCTACGAGCTCGTGCCCGGCGTCCGCGTCAGCGGCACCTACCGCGCCAACGGCACCTCGACCTTCACGTTCTCCGGCGGCAACGCGGCAACCGGGTCGGTGCGGGTCAGCCGCAGCGGCCGCGCCACCGGGCGCCTCGGCGGCGCGCGAGTCAATGCGACTGCGCGGGCAAGCGCGGCGGCGCTCACGCCGCGCGATCTCCCATCTTGGGACGACACGCTGCGTACGGCCCGCCTGGGCGCAATCGCTGGCTGAGCGCCACCGACCTGCCGCGCCCGAGCGACTTGATCCGACACCCCGGATGACGATCTAGGGTGGCGTCGTGCCACTGCCGATCGCCCACGAAACCTGGTTCGTCCACGACGATGTCGGCGCCGATTGGGGCTTCGCGACGTCCTCGACGACGCTGCTGCTCCTTACCGGCGCCATCGTCATCACGCTCGTGGTGCGGCTGATCGCCACGCAGTTCCGCACAGGGGTCGACGTACCGACGGTCGCCAGCATCGCGCCTTACCTGCCGTTCGTGATGCGGATGCATCTGGGCGTGTCGCTCGTCGGGCTGCTGAGTCTCGGCTACTACCTCTCGCCCACCATGCCGCTCGAGTGGACGGTGATTCGCGTCTTGCTCGGGGCGCTGATGCTCGTCGTCGCGATCATGGTGTTCGCGGGCTGGCACACCAACGTCGCCGCGTGGCTGCTGATCGCGGCCGGGCCGGTCGGCGCGCTCGAGTACGGGATCCTCGACATCGCTCAGCGGCTCGATCTGCTCGCCGTGGCGGTCTTCCTCCTGCTCACCGGCAGCGGACGGTGGTCGGCCGACGACGAAGCAGGCCGGGCGCCTGAGTTCACTGAGCGACGCATCGAGCAGTCAGCTTGGGCGCTGCGGATGCTGATCGGCATCACGCTGATCTTCGTCGCGTATAACGAGAAGCTCGCGCAACCCGACCTCGCCCTCAAGTTCCTGGAGCGCTACCCCGAGTTCAACGTGTTCGACGGGATCGGCCTCGGCACGAGCGACCTGGCCTTCACGCGGATCGCCGGCGTGATCGAGGTGCTGTTCGGGCTGATGATCATTTCTGGTGCGCTCCCGCAGGTCGGGGTGCTGCTGATCGGCGTGCCGTTCAACCTCACGCTCTTCTTCTTCGGCGAGGTCGAGCTGATCGGCCACCTGCCGATCTACGGCACGATGGTCGTGCTCTTCGTGCTCGGCGCCAGCGAGGCGCACCGTCAGCTGCTGATGAGCCTCTGGCCGTTCGGACCGCGCAGCCGGGCCCAACGAGCCGCTGCCATCACGCCTGCTCCCGCGAGGTAGCCTGCGCCCGTCTACCTCCGGAGGCTCCGACATGGCCGAGTTCGAACTCGCCCGCACGACCACCATCGACGCCCCCGCGTCGGCCGTCTTCCCGCTGATCGCCGATTTTCGCCAGTGGCAGATGTGGTCCCCCTGGGAGGGCCTCGACCCCGAGCTGAAGCGCACGTACTCGGGCGCCGACGCCGGAACCGGTGCGGTGTACGAGTGGGCAGGCAACCGCAAGGCAGGCGAGGGCCGCATGGAGATCATCGAGGCGACGGAGCCCGGCAAGGTCCTGATCGACCTGCAGTTCTTGAAGCCCTTCAAGGCCCGCAACACCACGACGTTCGAGATCGTCGAGGCCGACGGCAAGACCACCGTGAGCTGGGTCATGCGCGGCCCGCAGACCTTGCTCATGCGGCTCATGGCACCCCTGATCCGGATGGAGAAGACCGTCGGCGGCGACTTCGAGAAGGGCCTCACCGAGCTGAAGACCCAGGCCGAGACCGCCACTGCCTGACGTGGCGCACCCCGGGCTGCACCGGGGGCCCGGTCCTTCATAGGATTCACGGCGTGCGCCATCCTCGTGATTTCTTCAAGCCGCTCGCCGCCGGTGCGCCGGAGCCTCTTCGCGAGATTCCGTTCACCCCGTCGCGGATGATCCACTTCTTCGACCCGAGCAACGAGAAGATGCTCGGCAAGCTGCCCGACATCGCGGCCAAGGCCGACATCGTCCTCGGCAACCTCGAAGACGCCGTCGCCGCCGACAAGAAGGAAGCCGCGCGCGCCGGCCTGGTGAAGGCCGGCAAGGAGATCGACCTCGGCGGCACCCCGCTCTGGACGCGCGTCAACTCGCTCGAGTCGCCGTGGGTCCTCGACGACCTCACCACGCTCGTCACCGAGATCGGCGACCAGCTCGACGTCATCATGATCCCGAAGGTCGAGTCGGCCGACGACATCCACTACGCCGACCGCCTCGTCGCGCAGCTCGAAGCCAAGGCCGGCGTCTCGCGCCCCATCCTCTTCCACGCGATCCTCGAGACCGCCTCCGGCGTCGCCAACGTCGAAGAGATCGCGTTCGCCTCGCCGCGCATGCAGGGCATCTCGCTCGGCCCCGCCGACCTCGCCGCCTCGCGCCGTATGAAGACCACCCGCGTCGGCGGCGGCCACCCCGGCTACGTGTCGATCTCCGACCCGACCGACCCCGAAGACCTCGAGGCCGGCCGCGTCCGCGCGCAGCAGGACCCGTGGCACTACACCGTCGCCCGCATGGTCGACGCCTGCACCTCCGCCGGCATCTTCCCGTTCTACGGCCCCTTCGGCGACATCAAAGACGTCGTCGCCTGCGAAGCCCAGTTCCGCGCCGCCTTCATCCTCGGCTGCGTCGGCACCTGGTCGCTGCACCCAGCCCAGATCGCCATCGCCAAGAAGGTCTTCTCGCCCGACCCCAAGGAAGTGCTCTTCGCCAAGAAGATCATCGAAGCCATCCCCGACGGCAAGGGCGTCCACATGATCGACGGCAAGATGCAAGACGACGCGACTTGGAAGCAGGCCAAGGTGCTGGTCGACCTCGCCACGCAGCTGGCTGAGGGCGACGAGGAGCTCACAGCGGCTTACGAGCTATAGGGCCGCTCGGCGCTTCGGCGCCGTTCTGGTGGGTTGACGCCGGGGCGGGGGTGTCCCTTCCTGGGCTGCGGATCGGCCTGTCCGGTTACGGCCTGGCGGCCGGAACCGTACATTCCGACGCTGATCCGCCCCTAGAAGGGACACCCCCGCCCCGGCTGGCTGGTTGCGGCGCCTTCGTGCTGGGGGCCGGCGCTCGTGCGGCGCCTTCGCCCCAGCGTCGCCCTCAGCCAGTCGCGTGGCGGCGGTCTTCGGCGCCTTGGCTGGCTGCCTGCGCGCGGCGATCTGCTGGGGGTTGGAGGGCGCCGCGGTGTTTGGCGGCGCTGGTTGGTCTTGGCCGCGTGGGCGCTGCGGGGTTTGACCCGCGCTGGTGGGCCGATTAGGAAGCCGTCTCCCCTGGCGGCAGCGGGAAGCGGGCCTCGGGGAGGTCGACCTTCTGGCCGTCGGGTCGGAGCGGGACGTCTTCGGCGCGGAGGAGGGCGAGCTGGCGCTCGCCCTTGGCGACCGAGCCATCGGCGCGGACGACGCGGTGCCACGGGACGTCGGCGCCGTGCTCGCGCAGGACGG
>JAEZDB010000142.1 GCA_023429855.1 Actinomycetes bacterium | reverse complement strand
CGCGCAGGGCGGGAGCTTTGGGGCGGGGGCGGGGCCCTGCCCCCCCCCCACTCCGCGCTTGCCGCGCAGCCCGACCCACCGCCGGGCCGTCGAGCGGCGCTCCGCGGCTCGTCAGGGAGGCGAGCCGGAAGGTCGAGAGCTGGAGCTAGCCCGTGAGCGTCTCGCAGCTTGCGAACGGCACGAACAACTCAGTCGGATCGACCTTCGCCGTGTCGGCTCCGTTGCCGCAGCCGAGCATGTCCTTGAACGTGTTCTTCGCCTGCAGCAGGTCGTTGCCGTCGCCACCGTCAAGCCAGCTCGGACCACCAGAGGTGATGAGCGTGTCGTCGCCAGCCAGGCCGGTCAGCTGATCGACGCCGCCGTTGCCGCGCAGCACGTTGTTCGACGCGTTGCCGACGAGGATGTCGGTGTACGGCGTTCCGCCCACGTCCTCGATCCCCGTCAGCTGATCGCCCGAACCGTCGATGCCTTCGGTGCCAGACGGCGTCGTGCCGTCGAGCACGGCGCGCACGCCCTTGGTCCGCCCCTCAGCGGCGTACGTGAAGCTGTCTCGGTCGGCGCCTCCGTCGACGATGTCGGCGCCGCCTCCGCCGCGCATGATGTCGGCGCCGCCCTGACCGAACAGCGCGTCTCGACGGGCTCCGCCGATCGCGACGTCGTTGCCTGGGCCGCCGTTCAGGCGGGTGTCGGCCTGGTCGCCAGCCACGAGAAAGTCGTCACCGGTGTTTCCGTTGAGGTGGATCCAGTTGGCGCCCGCCGTCATGGTGAGCGCCGTGGCGTCGACCATGGCCCGGTCGTCGCCGTCGCCAAGGTCGGCGTAGAGCAGCTCGGGCGCTGGATCTGCGGACTCCGCCTCGCAGACCACTACGTTCCGCGCCGCACCGTGCCGGCAGCCCTGAGCGGCGGTGATCGTGATCTCGGAGACCGCGGCGTCGGTGAAGACCCAGGCCCCGCCCGCACCAGAGATGGTGAGGCCGCTGTCGGTACCCGGCTCCGCCACGTAGGAGTACTGGAAGCCCGGGGCGCCGCTGACGACGCCAGGCGAGGCCGCAGCTGCTGACGAGCAGAGGGCTCCGAGCGCGAGCGGGAGCACGGCCGCGACGACCGCGCGAGAAGATTGGTTGAACATGGTTTCCCTCGATGCGGCGCAGCGAGCAGCCGCTGGTCGGGCGTCCCGCACGACGCGGGACGCCCAACGCTTCGCGACTTAGCTGGTGAGCGTCTCGCAGCTTGCGAACGGCACGAACAGCTCGGTCGGGTCGACCTTCGCCGTGTCGGCGCCATTGCCGCAACCCAGGTAGTCCTTGAACGTGTTCTTGGCCTGGAGCAGGTCGTTGCCATCGCCGCCGTCGAGCCAGCTCGGGCCGCCCGAGGCGATCAGCGTGTCGTCGCCCGCCAGGCCGGTGAGCTGATCGACGCCGCCGTTGCCACGCAACACGTTGTTCGACGCGTTGCCCGTGAGGATGTCGGTGTATGGCGTTCCAGCGAGGTCCTCAATGTCGGCCTGAAGCACGTCACCGGGACCGTCTACCCCCTCGCGACCTGATCGCGTGGACGCGTCAGCGGCCGCTCGAACACCCGCGGTTCGCCCTTCCGAGTTGTACGAGAATGAGTCGCGCCCCATCCCACCACTGACCCAGTCGCCACCACCGCCGCCGCGAAGCAGATCGTCGTCGCCGCCGCCGCTGATGGAATCTCGACCTGTCCCGCCGATAATGCTGTCGTTGCCCCAGCTTCCGATCAGCATTCCGCCTTTGGCGGCAATGATGACGTCGTCGTCCGGCCCAGCATTGACGACGAAAACGTTTTCGAAGCTACCGTCATCCTCAACATGGTGCATAGGAACCGTGTCGTCGATCTGAATGGTGTCGCCGTTGTCACCCGTACTTACGAAGAACTGCTCTGCCATCTAAACCGGAGCTACACCTCCGACACCCGGACAGAGCACGATCTTGAGGGTCGCACCGCGGCTGCACGCCGATCCGGAGTTGATGACGATCTCGGAGACCCCTCGATCTTCGACCACGTACTTGCCTGCCGAAAAGCCGATGCGGACGTCGTTGTACGCCCCGGGCTCGCTCTCAAACCGGTACGTGCTCGGACCACCGAAGATGTTCGCCTTGGCGGCATACGAAGGTGATGCTGCAGCGAACATGACAGCACACGAGCAGACCAACCCAGCGACCATCGGCCGTGCGAAACGGAACTTTTTCGTTCTTCCCCCTGTTGAGCAGTGGCCGAGAACCAGCCGCGGCGTAGACTGCACGAAATGTTTTCGTGCGTCAAGGGGAATTTTGGAATACAGCCTTAAGAGGCTGTAGTGGACAGTAGGCGCCAGATATAGAGCGTGGCGGAGACGGAGGTGGCGAGGTTGAGGCTGGAGACGCCGGGCTGCATGGGGAGGCGTAGGCGGAAATCCGCTGCGGCTAGGAGGTTTTCGGTGAGTCCATGACGCTCGGTGCCGAACGCCAGCACGGCTCGCGGAGGGAGTGCGTCGGCCGTGAGCTCGTCGCCCTCCGGGTCGAGTGCGACGAGCGGGCGTCCGCCGCGCGGGCCCGTCAGATCACCGAAGTCGACCCGGGCCACCGGCAGCGCGTAGTGCAACCCGGCGGCGCCGCGCACGGCGTCGGGGTGCCAGGGGTCGTTGGTCCCGGTCGACAGCACGCCGGCGGCGCCAGCGGCCGCGGCAACGCGCACGCACGCCCCGAGATTGCCCATGGTGCGCGGCTCCTCGAGCAGGACCACCGGGCGATCGGCCGGATCGGCCAGGAGTGCGGGAACGTCGACGACCGGGCGGAGCGCGATCGCCATGAGGCCGGTCCGCGGCGCCCGCGGCGCAAGCGCCGCCAGCCCCTCCGGCTCAACCACCGCGGCCGACGCCAGCCGCGCCGCCACATCGGGCGCCAAACCACCGGCGAGCCGCGCGGCCTCAGCCAGATCGGTCGTCACAACCTCGGTCAGCTCAGCGCCGAACCGCAGGGCGTGCTTGACGGCGTGAAAGCCCTCGAGCACCGTCACGGCCGGATCGCGCCGCGCCGCCTGGAACCGCTGGACCACGTCACCACTCACGCGCACCATTGTGCCGGGACGGCAGTCGTCGCTCGTCGGCGGCTCGCCCGAGCAATCGGCGCGGGATCGCGTCTGAAGTGGCGGGCGTGGGTACTTTCAAACGCGATCCCGCCCGGCGAACGACGGCGCCCCGGCGACCAACGCATAAACGGACCGTGGTCCAGTGT
>JAEZDB010000044.1 GCA_023429855.1 Actinomycetes bacterium | reverse complement strand
GCCGTCGACGGGTCGGTGCTTGCGACGCGCCGCGTCGACCCCTACGCGACGACGCGCGGCTACAACGGTCTCGCGGTGTTCGCGCTCGACCGCGCCGCCGCGAGCCTCAAGCGCGTGCCCGGCACCGCGACGAGCGTGCCGTCGGAGCGCCCCGGCGTCGCGCGGTCGCCCAAGCAGGCCGGGATCGCGACGATCACCCGCGGCGGACTGTGGGCGGCGATCGGCGCGAAGAGCCGCGCGCCTGAAGACGCCCGCTACGCGAGCGGCCTCCTCGCCCTCCAGCGACGCGACCAGGTCGGCGGCTGGCACCCGATCGTGCCGGGGCGGCCCTACAACCCGCAGCGCGTCGGCACTCTGGCCGTCAAGGTCGGCGGCCGGACGCTCGTCGCCGGCGGCAGCGTCTCGGCGAGCACCGCGACCTCGGTCAGCGTGAAGGGCGGCTGGTCGGAGCCCGGCAAGCCCGGCTCGCTCACCGACAACGGCACGACCTGGCGGTGGACCGTCGAAGACTCCCGCACGCTCAGCGTCGACTTCACGGCCCGCTCCTCGCGCATGGTCGTGCTCAACGCGCTGATGGGCGACGGCGCGACGATGCACAAGGTGCCGTTCGGCTTGGTGGTCACGAACGCCGACGGTTCGGCGCTGCAGTACACCCTGGGCGTCGCCGGCCGCCGTCTCGACCTGCGCCGCAGCACCCGCTCGGTGGGCGGGTCGGCCTACGACGCGGCCCTCTCGGTCGCCCAGAACCGCGCCCTCGTGCGCAAGGGCGAGCGGGTCACGGTCAAGGTCCGCGTGGTCGCCCGGGCGCCCGAGGTAACTGGCGGCGGCTGAGGCAGCCGCCGCGCCGAGCGCCTAGCCCTTCACCTTCTCGGCGATCAGATCGACGATCGCCGGGTCGCGCAGCGTCGAGGTGTCGCCGAGGTCCCTCCCCTCGACGAGGTTGCGCAGGATGCGGCGCATGATCTTGCCGGAGCGGGTCTTCGGCAGGTCGGGCGTGAAGTAGATCGCCTTCGGGCGGGCGAGCTTGCCGATCCGGCCGGCGACGTGCTCGCGCAGGTCGTCGCGGAGGTCGTCGCTGCCCGTGTCGTCGCTGCCCTCGAGCGTGACGAAGGCGACGATCGCCTGGCCGGTGTCTTCGTCGTCCATCCCGACGACGGCAGCTTCGGCCACGTCGTGGTGGCTCACCAGGGCTGATTCGACCTCGGCGGTCGAGAGTCGGTGGCCGCTGACTTTGATCACGTCGTCGGCGCGGCCGATCACCCACAGGTAGCCGTCCTCGTCCATCCGGGCGAAGTCGCCGACGAAGTACGTCGACGGCCCGAACTTGGAGAAGTACGTCTCGACATAGCGCTCGTCGTCGCCGTAGAGCGTCTGCAGCATCCCGGGCCATGGCTGCGTGATCGTGAGCAGCCCCTGCTTGCCGCGCTCGACCTCGTTGCCGTCTTCGTCGACGACGGCGACCTGCACGCCCGGCAGCGGTCGGCCGCACGATCCCGGCCGCGCCTTGTCGACGCCCGGCAGCGTCGTGACCATCGTGTGGCCGGTCTCCGTCTGCCACCACGTGTCGACGATCGGGCAGTTGCCAGCGCCGACCGCCTCGGCGTACCAGTGCCAGGCCTTCGGGTTGATCGGCTCGCCGACCGTGCCGAGCAGGCGCAGCGTCGAGCGGTCGTGGGCGGCGACGAGGTCGGCGCCCCACTTCATGCAGGCGCGGATCGCGGGCGGGGCGGTGTAGAAGATCGTCGCCCCGTGGCGCTCGACGAGCTCCCACCAGATGCCCTTATGCGGGTAGTCGGGCGCGCCTTCGTACATGACGCTCGTCGCGCCGGAGATCAGCGGGCCGTAGACCATGTAGGAGTGGCCCGTGACCCAGCCGACGTCGGCCGTGCAGAAGTACACGTCGTCGTCGCGCAGGTCGAACTGGTGGCGGAACGTCCACGCGACGCCCGTCAGGTAGCCGCCGGTGCCGTGCAGGATGCCCTTCGGTTTGGCGGTCGACCCGCTCGAGTACAGGATGAAGAGCGGTGACTCAGACGTCGTCGGCGCCGGGGCGCAGGTCGGCTCGGCGGCTGCGACGGCCTCCGCAAAGTGCAGGTCGCGGCCGTCCTTCATCGGCGGGTCCACGGCCGACGCGTCGCCCGCGATCGGCACGACGACGACGGTCTCGATCGACGGCAGCCCGTCGAGCAGCGGGTCGAGCGCCGCTTTCGTCTCGACGGCCTTGCCCTTGCGGCGCGCGCCAGCCGAGGTGATCAGCGCCTTGGCCTGGCTGACCTCCATCCGCTCGCAGACCGACTCGACGGAGAACCCGCCGAAGACGACGTTGTGGATCGCGCCGATGCGGGCGCAGGCGAGCATCGCCGCGGCGACCTCGGGGACCATCGGCAAGTAGATCCCGACGACGTCGCCCTCGCCGATGCCGCGTCCGCGCAGCACGTTCGCGAGGCGCTCGGTGGTGTCGAGCAGCTCGGCGTATGTCACATCGCGACGCTCGCCCTCCTCGCCCTCCCAGTGGTAGGCGACCCGGTCGCCGTTGCCGGCTGCCACGTGGCGGTCGAGGGCGTTGGTCGACGCGTTGATGCCGCCCCCCTTGAACCACTGGTAGTGCGGTGCGCGGGCGTCGTCGAGGACGGTGTCCCACGGCTTGGTCCAGTCGAGCAGGTCGGTGGCCTGGTCGGCCCAGAATCCCTGCGGATCGGCGGCGGCGCGCTCGCGGGCCGCGTCGTCGCGATCGAGCGCGGCGGCGGCGAAGGCGGCGGAGGGGGCGACGTCTTCGCCGGCGGCGAGACGTGCTTCGAGTAGGTCTTCCAGGGACTGCGGGGTCGTCATCGGAACCTCACCTCGTCGTGCTAGCGGTCACACAAGGCAGCCTACTTCCGTGAGGGCGCCACGCACGAGTGCGGCCCGCACAATTGCGACGTCGGTGCGACGTTCCGCCGCCCAACGGGGCGCCCCGCGGCACGTGCTGCGGCGCCGACCGTCCTTCCTCCGTCGCTATCGCCGCAGAGGAAGGACGGTCGACGCCCGAAGCGGTGTTAGCGGCCGCGGCGCTTGGCCGACTCGGTCTTCACGAAGGCGACCGGGTCGAACGCCTTGATGAGGTGGCTGAGCTCCTTGCGCTGGCGCTTGGAGAGCTTCGACGGGTTGCCGCCGCTCTTGCGCACGATGGCGACGAAACGCTTGCGCTGCCGCGAGCTGAGCTGCGACTGAAAGTGCGCACGCGCGCTGTTGGCCAGGTCGGCGGCGACGACGTAGGGCGCGGGCCGGCTGGCCGGCGCCGGCATGTTCGACGAGGAGGAACGCTTGAGGATCGACATGGTCCCAGTCAAACGCCAAGCCGAGGCGAGGTCAATGCGTGCCAACCGGTGTGCGTGGCCCGCTCGGTCGCGACCGGATGCGGCCACCTCGACAAACCGCTGTAGACAGTTGACGCACCGTTAGTAGGCTCATTACCCGCTTCCCAAGAAGTGACGGTCGTGTAACCATGGAGCGGTGCACGGGGACTCCGCAACGCCAGCGCTCGGGGTTCGGACCGCGAAGAATTCGGCCCTGCCGCGGGTGACGGTCGCCGATGCCAAGTCCGCCCTCGGCTCAACGGCGCCGCAGTCGCTCACCGAGCGCTCTGCCGTCGAGCTCGCTGCGATGATCCGCCGCCGCGAGGTCACCTCGCGCGAGGTCGTCGAGGCGCACATCGAGCGGCTCAAGCTGACCGAGCCCCGCGTGCACGCGATCGTCGCCTATCGCTACGCCGCCGCGCGGGAGGCTGCCGACGCTGCCGACGCGCGCATTGCCGCGGCGACCGACGACGAGGTCTTGCCGCCGCTGCTGGGCGTGCCGTGCACGATCAAGGAGTCGATCGGCGTGAAGGACATGCCGAACACGGCCGGCTTCCGTCCCGTCGCGGGTCGGTTGGCCGAGCAGGACGCGCCCGCCGTGCGCCGCCTGGTCGAGGCCGGGGCGATTCCGCTCGGCGTGACGAACACGTCGGAGCTGTGCCTCTGGATCGAGTCGCGCAACCAGGTCTACGGCGACACTGCCAACCCCTACGACGTGACCCGCACCGTCGGTGGCTCGTCGGGTGGCGAGGGCGCCGTGATCGGCTCGGGCGGCTCGCCGTTCGGGCTCGGCTCCGACCTGGCCGGCTCCATCCGCGTGCCCGCGTTCTGCTGCGGCATCTTCGGCCACAAGCCCAGCGTCGGCGTCGTGCCGACGAGCGGCCACTTCCCGATGGGCGCCGGGCCGTCGCGGCGCATGATGGTGATCGGTCCGCTCGCGCGCCGTGCCGAAGACCTGATGCCGCTGATGCGGGTGCTCAACTACGACGACCCCGACGACCCGTACGACCGCGAGATCCCGCTCGGCGACCCCGCCGACGTGCAGCTCAAGGGCCTGCGGGTCGTGGTGCCGCAGGGCTTCGGCGTCACGTCGCTGATTGCGAAGGAGATGCTCGCCGTGCGCGAGCGCGCTGTGGCGCACCTCGCCGCGCAGGGTGCCGAGATCGTGCGCGTCAGCGCGCGCGGCCTGATCAAGACCCAGATCGTCTACGTCGAAGCGCTGCGCGCCGCCCTCGACGACGAGTTCAACACGAGCATTGGGTGGGAGGTCGAGCGCATCCGCGACATGTACCGCGACCTGCGCGCCGACCGCGGCACCCACACGGCGGCGTTCGTGAACCTGATGTCGGCTGCGCGCTTGCTCGGCTCGGTCTACGGCGCCCGCGCGGTCGGCCCGCTTGAGCGGGCTGCCGAGAAGCTCGCCGCGCAGTTCGCCGAGCAGATCGGCGACGGCGTGATGCTGTTGCCGCCGCTTCCGCGTGCTGCTCCGCCGCACGGCTGGACGACGCTGCGCCCGTGGGCGATGCAGACGATGGTCCCCGCTAACCTCTTCGGCTTCCCGGCGACGCAGATCCCGCTTGGCTTCGGCCACGAAGGGCTTCCGGTCGGCGTGCAGGTGATGGCCCCGATGGACCAGGACCACAAGTCGATCGCGATCGCCATCGAGCTTGAGAAGGCGTTTGGCGGCTGGGTGCCGCCGGAGTACGCGCCCGACCCGCCGGCTCCGGCCGTGCGCAAGGTCAAGGTCGTCCGGCGTGCGGCCGTGCGCGGCAGTGTCGCCGTCTGGGAGCGTCGCCCGATGACCACCACGGTGCGCTCAGCAGGCGGTTCCGCTCCGCAACGTGCTGGATCGCGCCTCTGGGCGGCCGTGCGTGGCCGCTCTCGCGCGGCCCGCTGACCGCGCGCCGCTCGCTCACCTGCGATTCTCCTGCGCGGTGCGCGTCCTTTTCGTCTGCCTCGGGAACATCTGCCGCTCGCCCAGTGCGGAGGCCGTGCTGCGCCACGCCGTGCAGGCGCGCGGGCTTGGCGGCGAGGTCGAGGTCGACTCGGCGGGCACCGGCAACTGGCACGCCGGCGACGCGCCCGACCGTCGCGCCGTCGCTGAGGCTGAGCGCCGCAAGGTGCCGATGTCGGGCCGCGCGCGACAGGTCACGGCGAGCGACCTGCGCGATTTCGACCTCGTGATCGCGATGGACGAAGCCAACCGCCGCGACCTGCTCGCACTCGCCACGGGCGACGACATCCGCGCGAAGATCCGCCTGCTGCGCGAGTGGGACCCCGAGGCGATGCAGCACGATCTCGGCGTGCCCGACCCCTACTACGGCGGCGAGCGCGATTTCGCCGAGATGTTCGAGATCCTCGACCGCGCCTGCGGCCCGCTCCTCGACGAGCTCGCCGAGCGCGTCGACGCCTAACTCGGCCTGAGTGCCGGGCGGCCCGTCACCGCCAGCCAGCTCCGGCACCGAGCAGCAACCCCGCGCCACCAATCGGCGCTCATTCCGCGGACACATCGTCCCGCTGGCCGGCCAGCGAAGGCGCCGCAGCGGGGGCGCAGGCGACGGCAGGCGCAGGTCGGGGCGGGGTGGTCCCCCGGAGAAGTCGGAGCGGCCAAGGCCCGAATACGCCACCGCCCCTGCCT
>JAEZDB010000480.1 GCA_023429855.1 Actinomycetes bacterium | reverse complement strand
GCGCGAGCGCGAGGTTCGCGCCCGCGGAGACGCCGAAGACGACCCACGGACCGGCGAACGTCTCCGTCAGGGACGAGTACGCGGCCTGGATCTCGTCGATCGCGACCGGGAACGTCGCCTCGGGTGCCAGCGAGTAGTCGACCGACCAGACCGGGATGCCGAGCGCGTCGGCGTTCAGGACCGACGACATGTCGTGCGCGAGGCCGCCGGTGAAACCGCCGCCGTGCAGAAACAGCGCCTGAGCCTCGGCCTGGCCCGTCGCTGCGACGCCGCTCGCGCCCTCGGCTCGGCGCCGCCCCTCGGCCGCCTCGACCCGCACGACCTTCACGCCGGCAACCTCGTGCCAGGCCGCGCACACCCCGAGCTCGGCGGCAACCCGATTCACCACCGGCCTACGCGCCTGGGCCTGGCTGGCCCGAATCGCCTGCGCGCGCTCGATGGTCAGCTCGCCGGTGAGCTGCGGCTGGTCGGGCGCGTCGAGAATCGCCTGCGCCTGCGGGCTGAGCGGGTCGGGCTGAGTTGGCACGATGCCGAGCCTACGCTGGAGCCGTGTTCAAAGACACGAAGGCATTCAGCGGCTTCTCGGTCGACGACGTGAGCGCCGCCAAGGCGTTCTACGGCGAGACGCTCGGCATCGCGGTCACCGAACCCGGGATGCCCGGCCTCCTCGTCCTCGAGCTGGCCGGCGGCGAACGGCCGACGATCGTCTACGGCAAGCCCGATCACGAGCCGGCCACGTTCACCGTCCTGAATTTCCCGTCGACCGACGTCGCCGCGACGGTGGCGGCCCTCAAAGCGCGCGGCGTCGAGTTCGAGCGGTACCCGGACGGGCCAACGCCCGCCGACGAGGATGGCGTGTTTCGCGGCGGCGGCCCCGAGATCGCCTGGTTCAAGGACCCGGCCGGCAACGTGCTCTCAGTGATCGAGGACGACGGCTCCGACCGCTAACGTCCGACTCTTCGGCCTAGTACACCCACTCGGGTCCGGCGCACTGTGGCGCGGATCACACGAGCCGACCGATGAGTTGAAGGCGGCGCTCCGGTCTCTACCCTCAAGCGCGCTCGGTTCCACTCGGGAGCCCGCGCAGCAGCACCGAGGGGAAGCACCATGACCGCCGATACCACCGACCGTTCGCGCTGGATCGCGCTCTACGTCCTCTGCACGGGCATGCTGATGATCGTCCTCGACGTGACGGTCGTGAACGTCGCGCTCCCGTCGATCCAGGACGACCTCGGCTTCTCGCAGTCGGGCCTGGCCTGGGTGATCAACGCCTACCTCGTGCCGTTCGGCGGCCTGCTGCTGCTCGCCGGACGCCTCGGCGACATCGTCGGCCGCACGCGCGTCTTCAAAGGCGGCCTCGCGCTGTTCGTGGTCGCCTCTCTGCTTTGCGGCGCGGCGCAGTCACAAGAATGGCTCGTGGCCGCGCGCTTCCTGCAGGGCATCGGCGGCGCGCTCACGTCGGCCGTGATCCTCGGCGCGATCGTGACGATGTTCCCCGAGCCGACCGAGCAGTCCAAGGCCATCGGCGTCTTCACCTTCGTCGCCGTCGCCGGCGGCACGATCGGCCTGCTCGTCGGCGGCGTGCTCACCGAGCTGATCAGCTTGCACTGGATCTTCCTCGTGAACCTCCCGATCGGCATCGCGACGTTCCTGCTCGCGCTCAAGTACGTGCCGACCGACCACGGCTCCGGCCTCGGCGACGGCGCCGACGCCCCCGGCGCGATCCTGATCACCAGCTCCGTGATGCTCGGCGTCTACACCACGGTCGGCGCCGCCGAATCCGGCTGGACCTCAAACCAGACCCTCAGCCTCGGCGCGCTGTCGCTGGCGCTGCTCGTCGGCTTCGTAATCCGCGAGGCGACGGCGAAGGCCCCGCTGATCCCGCTCGGCATCTTCCGGTCGCGCAACATCGTCGGCGCCAACATCGTCCAGGTGCTCACGATGGCCGGCCTCTTCGCGATCGGCTTCATGGCCGCGCTCTACCTGCAGCTCGTGCTCGGCTACTCGCCGATCGAGGTCGGCATCGCCTTCCTGCCCGCGACGCTGATCATGGGCGTGCTGTCGATCCGCTACTCGTCACGGTTCATCAACCGCTTCGGCCCGCGCCCGGTGCTGATCGTCGGCCTCCTGCTCGTGGCCGTGAGCCTCGGTCTCTTTGCCCGCGTGCCGGTGGACGGCGACTACCTCGTCGACCTGCTGCCCGCGATGATCGTGCAGGGCTTCGGCGCCGGCATCGCGTTCCCGGCGCTGATGATGCTCGCGATGTCGGGCGCGGGACCGGAGAACGCCGGCCTCGCCTCAGGCCTCGTCAACACGACACAGCAGGTCGGCGGCGCGCTCGGCCTCGCCATCCTCGCCACGCTGTCGGCGTCGAAGACGGAGTCGGTCCGCGACGGCGGCGCGTCGGTCAACGAGGCGCTGACCGCCGGCTATCACCTGGCGTTCGTGATCGGCGGGGTCTGCGTGCTGCTGGCGGCGTTGCTCGCGGCAACCGTGATCCAGACGCCGGCCGGCGGACTGATGGGACACGGCGCCCCAGGCGACGGCGACGCCGAAGGCGCGCCCGCCGAGCAGCCGGTCTTCGCGGCCACCCACTGACGACCTGACGCAGGGAACCGTCGCCCGAGCCGGCGCTACTCGGCGCGGAGCCCAAGCGTCGCGAGGTCGAGCCCGTAGACCGGGTGGAAGACGAGCGCGTCGAAGGCGACCCGCGAGGACGTGATCTTCGTCGCCCGCGGGTGGCCGTAAGGCAGGACGAGCGCCTCGTCGATGAGGCGCTTGTCGATGCCCTCGTAGAGCGGCGCGGCGTCGCTCTGGCTCGTCATCGCGTTGGCTTTCGCGAGGTCGTCGTTGATCTGCTGGTCGTCGACGTTGCCGGGGTTCACGTTGTTGCGCGGCTGAATCGACGCGCCGTCGATCAGCTGGAAGAACGTCGCCGCCCCCGGGAAGTCCTGCGACCAGCCCGTTACGCCCGCCTGCGCCTTCGTGCGGGCGTTGCCGATCGTCTGGAAGTACACCGCGCCCGAGACGAGCTTGGGCTTGGCCTTGAAGCCGAGCTGGTTGAGCAGGTCGGCGAAGTACTCGGCCGCGGCGGAGAAGCCGGGGGAGTCGTCGCCGAACACGGTGACCTCGTCGCCCGTCGCGCCGGCATCAGCCACGAGCTGCTTGGCCTTTGCCAGATCGGGCGCCTGCGTGGGGTCGCCCCAGGGGCACGGGTCGAGCTGCTTGTAGCCCTGGATCGCCGGCGGCAGGAAGTTGCAGGTCGGCTCTTGCAGACCGCCGGAGAGACGGGCGAGCGCACGCTCGTCAACCGCCGTGGCGACGGCCTGGCGGACGCGCACGTCGTCGAACGGCGGCAGCTGCGTGCCGAGGAAGAAGTAGTTGACGGCGTTCGTCGTGTACTCGCGGTAGCGGCCCTTCGTCCCCGCGCGCACCTCGGCGAGCTGGTCGCCGCTCGGCGGGCCGAACAGCGCATCGACCTTGTTGGCGACGATGTCCTGCGCCTGGCGTCCGCCGTTCTCGACGGTCGTCACCGTGATCTGGTCGGCCTTGCCGATCGGGACATCAGGCAGCGCCTTGAAGTTCGCCGCGCGCTGCAGCACGAACTGGCGCCCTGGTTTCACGTCGGCCAGCGCATACGGCCCGACGCCAGGAACGGGCGTGTCGCCCGCTGGCTTGAACGGCGTGGTCGACGGCACCAGCGCGCCGAAGGTAGTCGCCAACGCGAAGGTGAACTGGCCATCGGGCTCGGCGAGCTTGATGGTGATCTCACGGGTGGCGTCGTCGGCGGTGATCCCCGGCAGGTCGGCGCCGGACTTGCCAGCCTCGATGTAGTCCTCGGCGCCCTCGATCCCCTGGAAGAAGAACGAGCCGCCCGACTCCAGATTCAGCACCCGCTTGATCGCATGCTCGAAGTCGCTGGCCTTGACCGGCGAACCGTCGGAGTAGACGAGGCCGTCGCGCAATTTCAGCTGGTAGGTGAGGCCGTCTTCGCTGATCTCCGGTAGGTCCTCGGCTAGCCCCGGCACGACCTTCGCGCCGTCGACGCCCTCAGCGTGCGGGTACGTGAGCAGGCCGGTGTAGACAGGCCACAGCGCCGTCCAGCCTTCGCCCGAATACGCCAGGGCGGGATCAAGGAAGTCGGGGAAGGCGCTCGTGTAGGCGGTGAGCGCACCGCCTTGTTTGGCCCCGGGTGTGTTGGCCTGCGGATCGTCCTCAGACCCACAGGCAGACAGCGCAAGTGCCCCGGCCGCAAAGAGCGCGGCCGCAGCTAGGCGGCGATACGAGCGCATCGAGCGAACCGGGGCGGCAGCGGAGCTAGTCCTCGAGCTGCCAGCGAACGAAGAGGTTGTAGAGAATGACGACGTCAAGAGAGATCAAGAGAATCGACCACAACGGGGTGGCTGTCAGCGCGCCAAACTGCGCCAGCGCATGAATCGTGGTGAAGAACACCGCGGCCCAACGCGCGGCCGACTTGCCAAGCACCATGCCGACCGACGTGGCAACGAGCAGGAGGCCCGTGATCAGGATGATCCAGCCCCACGTCGTGAAGTCCCAGATAACCACGCCGCGTCCGCCGACGGTGATCCCTTGGTCGTTCAGCAGCGCCGTGAGGCCCCAGAACGACGCGAACAGCCCGTTGAGGAACAGCAGGATCGACGAGAATGCCAGCCAGCCGTTCGGGCCGGCGCCAGGCGGCAGGGGTTCGCGTGCGGTGCTCGTAGACATGGACTCCTCCAGGTGGTGCGACGGGCGCAGACGCGCCAGACCGCGCCAACCTAGCCCACCAGGAGTGCAGCTTTGCTCACCCAAACCGGATGAGTTCCGCAGGCTCGCGGGATATTCTGGCGGGCGATGTCCGACGAAGCTGAGTTCGAAGCCGACGGCCTGCTCGACGGCCTCGACGGCACCGCGCGTGAGGAGCGGATCGAGCTCCTCCACTGGTTGCGCGACGACTACCGTATGTCGCGCGAGGCGCTGCAGCAGTCGACCGACCAGGGGACGATCGTGCTCGCCGCCTCCGGCCGCACGCTCGGCACGGCCGAGCGGTACAGCGCCAACGACATCGCGCGCCGCACCGGACTCGACGCCGAACTGCTGTCGGCGCTGCTGCGCGCCGGCGGGCTCCCAGCGCCCGTCGACCTCGACGCCATCCAGTACGGCGAGACGCATTTGGAGACGGCCCGGTCGATCAAGCGCTTCGTCGACGCCGGCGTCCAGCCTGAGCAGCTCTTCAACCTCGCTCGCGTGATCGGCCGCGGCCTCGCGCAGACCGCCGACCTGATGCGCCAGACCGTGATGGAACTCGCGATCGCGCCGGGCATGAGCGAGCGGCAGCTTGCGAGCCGGTTTGCTGGCACTTCGCAGGGCCTCGTGCCGATGCTCGGGCCGGTGCTCGACCAGCTGCTGCGCCTGCACCTGCACAACGCCGTCCGCGACGACGTCGTCACCGACGACGAGCGCCGCGCCGGCGAACTGCCGGGCGCGCGGGCGGTGTCGGTCGCGTTTGCCGACCTCGTCGGGTTCACGAAGCTGGGGGAGGAGCTGCCCCCGACCGAGCTTGAGCGCGTCGCCGAGCGGCTGGTCCTGCTGACGGGCGACGCCATCGACCCCTCGGTGCGGCTCGTCAAGTCGGTCGGCGACGCGGTGCTGCTCGTCTCGGCCGATTCCGTCGCGCTCACGCGCACCGCCTTCGGCGTGCTCGACCGCGTCGAAGACGAAGGCCCGGGCTTTCCGCAGGTACGCATCGGCCTCGCACACGGCCAGGCCGCAGCGCGCGCAGGCGACTGGTTCGGCCGTCCGGTGAACCTGGCGAGCCGCATCACCGGTGTCGCTCGCGCGGGGTCCGTCGTCGCGGACGCGGCTGCGCGGCAGGCGATTGGCGACGAGTCGGGCGTGGCCTGGTCGACGGTCGGGGACCGCCGCCTCAAGGGCATCAGGTCGCCGGTTCGCCTGTATCGCGCTCGGCCGGTCGACGAGGACGCGTAGCCGGCTCAGCCCAGCGGAGAGGCCGCGGGAGCGGCGAGAGCCAGCGGGACTCGGCGCGCGTCAGCAGTCGGACGAGCCAGCGCTGAACGCGCCCGCTGCGTCGCACGGGTCGTCGGCGCCGGGGCACGCCGTCGCGGCGCCCGCAGCAGCGTCGCACTGCGTGACGCCGGCGGCAGTGAACCGCTCGAACACGTCCGCCAGCACGCTGACTTCGTCGTCGGTCATGTGGGTGAAGAAGTGCTCGTGGACCCAGGCGCTACTGGCGTCTTGCGCGTCGCGGATGATCGCGCGCCCGCAGTCGGTGAGCACCGCGTTGGTGGCGCGGGCGTCTTCTGGGCACTGCTCGCGGGCGACGAGCCCGCGCAGCTCAAGGGCGTCGAGCACGCGTGAGGTGCGGCTCAGGCTGAGGCCGATGTCGTCGGCCAGGCTGGAGATCCGCATGCGCCCGTGGTCGTCCTGCTGTAGCCGGCCGAGCAGGCCAAGCGCGGTGGGGCTGAGGCCGGTGCGGTCCTCGACGGCCTTCGAGAAGCCGCGGGTGAGGTGGCGGTGCGTGCCGAGGAGACCCATCCACGCGAGCGTCTGCTCGGGGCTCCACTCAGCCGCGGCAGGACCCATCACATGCTCGTTGCGGCGGAGCAGCTCCGCGGCGGCAGGGGATGAGGCGGGGGTGGTCACCACATGGAGGCTAGGGGGTTTCGCCGCGAATCGCTAGCGGCGATCGGCGTTCTGACAATCCGGACGGCGCCGTCCACGTCGCGTCCAGGCAATTACTTGCGCCAGCAAGCATCTTCGCTATGCTTGCCACAGCAACTAAATCGGATCCCCCGAAACGAGCCCTCCAAATGCCGCACCTCCTGCACATCGATTCCTCCGTCAAGGGCGACGCCTCCGTCAGCCGCAAGCTGACCGCCCGCGCCGCCCAAGCCTGGAAGTCCGCCAACCCGGGCGGCACCGTCACCTACCGCGACCTCGCCGCGGATCCGCTCCCGGTCTTCGGCCAGGCCGACGCGTTCGCCCGGTTCGTGCCGGCCGAGCAGCACACGCCGGAGCAGGCCGCCGCACGGGCCCTGAGTCAGCAGCTCGCCGACGAGGTCCTGGCCGCCGACGTCGTGATCCTCGGCCTGCCGCTCTACAACTACAACGCGCCGTCGACCGTGAAGTCGTGGATCGACCACCTGATCTTCCCCGGCGTGTCGCAAGACGCCGCCACCTCCGAGGGGCTGCTCGGCGGCCGCAAGTTCCAGATCATCGCGAGCCGCGGCGGCGGCTACGGCGAGGGCACGCCCCGCCACGGCTGGGACCACGCGACGCCGTGGCTCGTCCAGGTGCTCAGCACCCTCGGCATCGACGCCGACGTGATCGCCGTCGAGCTGACCTTGGCCGACGTCGTCCCGGCGATGGAGTCGCTCAAGCCGCTGGCCGCCGAGAGCCTTGCCGCGGGCGAGCGCGACATCGACGGCCTGTTCAGCGCCGTCGCGGCCTAGCGCTGCCACGCATCCGGTGAGCGTCGGATTACCGACCCCAGAGGGTTGGTAATCCGACGATCACCGCTCTTGCCGACGCTCACCGGGTTGCGGCGGTGCGGCCTGGGACCTTGAGCGAGATCGCGAGGAGTACCAGGCCGCCGATGGCGAGGCCGACGCCGACCCACGCCGGGGACGCCCATGAGCCCGTCGCGGTGTACGCGATCCCGGCCAGCCACGGGCCGAGCGCGTTGGCGGTGTTGAACGAGGCGTGGTTCATCGTCGCCGCCAGGGTCTGCGCGTCGCCGGCCACGTCCATCAGGCGGGTCTGGAGCGCCGGGCCGAGCAGCAGCACGTTGCCGAGCACGAAGACGCCGATCGCCGCGGTGTAGGGATTCAACGAGAGGACCGTGAACGCCGCGAGCGCCACGGCAAAGGCGGCCAGGCCCCAGGCCAGGGTCGGCAGCAGGGCGCGGTCGATCAGGCGCCCGCCGACGAGGTTGCCGGTCACCATGCCGGCGCCCCAGAAGAACAGGTAGAGCGGGACGAGCGCCTCGTCGACGCCGGTGCGCTCGGTGAGCGTGGGGGCGATGTAGCTGTAGACGGCGAACATGCCGCCGAAGCCGATCGCGCCGACCGCAAGGGTCGACAGGACCTTCGGATCGCGCAGGGCGCCGAGCTCGCCGCGCATGCTGGCGGCCTGGTCGGCCGGGGCAGGCGGGACGAACCGCAGGATCGACGCGATCGTGATCACGCCGATCGCGGCCACCGCGACGAAGACGCTGCGCCACCCGACCGCGTGGCCCATCGCCGTCGCCAACGGAACGACCAGCAGGTTGGCGACGCTCAGTCCGAGCATCACCACCGAGATCGCCCAGGCGCGGCGGTCGTGGGAGACGAGTGCGGCAGCAGCGAGCGACGCGACCCCGAAGAACGCGCCGTGCGGCAGGCCGCTGAGGAACCGGGCGGCGAGGAGCGTCTCGTAGCTCGGTGCCACGGCGCTGAGCAGGTTGGCGAGCACGTAGCCCGTCATGAGCAGCAGGAGGAGGCGTCGCCTGGGCGTCTTGGCGCCGAGCACCCCGAGCAGCGGTGCGCCGATGACGACGCCGAGCGCGTAGGCGCTGATCACGTGGCCCGTCGTGGTGACCGAGGCGTCGACACCCGCAGCCACGTCGGGCAGCAGACCCATGGGGACGAACTCGCCCGTGCCGATCCCGAGGCCGCCGATCGCGAGCGCGAAGAGGGCCCAGCGCAGGCCATGCGGCGGGGCAGGGTGCGTCGCGTCGACGAGTGGGCCGCCCGCGGGGTCGGGCGCGGACTCGCCGACCGGGTGGGCGGGGGAGACGGTCACCGCTGCCACGCTAGGGATGCGGCGCGTCGCGGCGCGGCGCGACTGCGCCCGGCTGGCGGGATAGCGTGGGCTGAGATGCCGGACCCTGCCC
>JAEZDB010000401.1 GCA_023429855.1 Actinomycetes bacterium | reverse complement strand
GGGCGCCCTGGCCGTCCGCCCGGGCGCCTCGCGCTGCGGCTACTGCTGCGGCGGCGCGTCGAAGCGCTGCGCCATCCACGGCATCGCGATCGCGCGGCCGTCCTCGTTGCTGAGCGCCGTGTGGGTGCCACCCGGGATCGTGTGCCACGACACGTCGACGCCCGGCTTGCCCACCCAGCTGTCGTAGAGCGCGCGGTGCGGCGCGTACGGCGCGATGCCGTCGGCGTCGCCGTGCGTCATGTAGAGCGGGACCGTCGGGTTGGCCGGGGGCACGTTGTTCTCGTTGGCCCGCTGGATGAACAGCGGCGTGTTGCGCGGGTTCTGACCGGTCGTCCAGAGCGTGTTCCACGGCTGGAACATCGCGTCGAAACCGAGGATCTGCGCGGCGAGGCAGCGGTTCTGGTTGTTGGTGACCCAGGCGCGGCCGTTCGCGTTCAGGCGGCCCCACAGGTTCAGCTCCGGGTACTGGTCGTTGTAGGACCGGATCGCGTAGGCCATGATGCCCGACGCCAGCGCGCCGTCGACCGAGTTCAGCATCGAGATGATGTTGACCGGGGCGGAGTTGGCCACCGCGCCGCGAACGTCGAGCTCAGGCGCGTAGGACTGCTCGAGCTGCGCCGCCCACAGCGCTGCGTGGGCGCCCTGGGAGTAGCCGGCGAAGATCGTCGGCTTGCCGGCAAGACCCGCCGACGGGAGGCGGTGCGCGGCGCGAACCACGTCGAGCATCGTCTGGCCGGCAGAGCGGCCAACGACGTACTTGTGGGTGCCGGGCGTGCGCAGTCCCTCGTAGTCGGTGACCGCCACGGCGTAGCCTGCGTTCAGGTAGTCGCGGACCGGGTTGCTGATGATCGCGCCGCCGTCGGGGATGCCGGCCGACGGGGCGCAGGAGGCCGTGTTGCCGATCTTGTCGGCGGCGCCCGTCGTGGCCGTTCCGGCGGAGACGATGCCCTTGATGCCACCAGCCGGCGCCGGCGGAACGAGGATCGTCCCGCTCACCGCGATGGCGTTGCCGTTGGCGTCCTTGGAGCGGTAGATCAGCTGCCACGCCTGAGTGCCGGCCGGGAACTTGCTGTCGAACACCTGAATCATCCGGCACTTCTGGATGTCGCCGGGGTTGGTGGTGTTGCCGAGCGCGGCCGTCGTGAAGAAGGTCTCGTCGGAGGCGAAGCCGTAGCTCGTGCCGCAGTCGCCAGCGGTCGCGGCGGCGGCTGGCTGCACGCCGCTGGCGAGGCCGGCCGCGCAGGCGAGGCCGGTGAGCAAGGCGAGGGTGGATCCTCTGCGTGTGCGCAAGGGAGCTCCTAGGGGTGTCGGGACAGGACGGTCCGAGGACGACGGACCGCCGCCCACCTTACACATACCTGCGGCATTCGGATACCGCAGATGGACTTTGGTATCTGTCGGGGGGACGCGGCGGCGACCCCGAGGGGGCGCACACCCTCAGGGCGTCAGGCAGACCCCGGCACCTGGACCGTGATCAGGTCGTCGGCTCAGCGCCGGGCGCGCCGCTCACGTTCGTGACCACCGACCAGAGCACGTCGGTCGTGGCCTCGGCCAAGGCGTCGATCTCCCACCGCTGCCCGTCGACCAGCTCGCTGGTCACGATCTCGACGACGCCGCCCAGCACGCTGCGAGCGAGCAGCGGCGTGAGCGGACGAGACGGAATCTGGGGGTTGGCTGCGCGCCCCCGGTCGACGAGGTCGATCAGGAAGGCATCGAAGCGGCCGCGCGCGTACTCACGCGCCTCGCGCGAAGCGTCGCTCAGCGTGACGAGCTCGAAGGCCATCGCGCTCGTGAACCGCGGCGAGGCCTGGAGCTGCTCGAAGTAGCGGTAGAAGCCGTCGTACATGACCTCGCGCCACGGCTTGCTGAAGTCGATGCCCTCCGCGATGCTCTCGATGACCGACTCGACGACGCGGCGCTGCAGCTCGAGGAAGACCGCCTCCTTCGTGTCGAACTCCGCGTAGAACGTGCGCAGCGAAACCCGCGCCTCCTTGGCGATGTCGGCGATGCGCGAGTTGCCGTAGCCGTCGCGGGCGATGATCGCGGCCGTGCCGCGGATGATGCGCTCGCGCGGGTGCTCGGGGTCGGTCTCGTCGACAGTCTGGCGGCGGATCGGCGTCTGGTCGAGGTCGACCGGCTGGTCGGCGAGCTTTCCCAAGGCGTTCCTTTCGGTCGGTCGAACAGCCCGCGCGCCGACGCTCCGGCGGAGCAATGAGACGACGCAGAGGGACCTGGGGGAAGCGGAGCGTACCGCTCCATGACCACCACTTCGAGCAAGTTCTGAGAATTCCTCAAGACTTCTCGAAAAGTTGGCGCGGTGGCGACGCAGCCGATCGACGCCCCGAACGAAGTACCCCCGGCGGGACTCGAACCCGCGACCGTCAGATTAAAAGTCTGCTGCTCTAACCAACTGAGCTACAGGGGCTCGACGAGCGTAGCGAGCCGGGCCCGCGTCCGCAGGCGCGTTCGCATTCGAGCCAGGCCACGCTTGGGATCGCGTTTGAACTGGCGGGCGTGGGGGCCTTCAAACGCGATCCCGCCGCCCTAGACTGCTCGGCCCATGGCCCGGCTCCCAGACGGCGACCCCGCTCCGGCCGACGGAGCGCTTTCGGCCGACGCGCTTGCGGCGCTGCCGACGGCGCCGTTCGGCGTCTACGTGCACGTGCCGTTCTGCCAGACGCGGTGCGGCTACTGCGACTTCAACACCTACGTCGCCGGCGAAGACGGGGCCGCAGCAGCGGGCTCGTACGTCGACGCTCTCCTCGCCGAGCTGGCCTTCGCGCGGTCGGTGCTCGGCGACGACGTCCCGGCAGCGCGGACCGTGTTCTTCGGCGGCGGCACGCCGACGCTGCTGCCGCCCGCCGAGCTGGCGCGGCTCTTGGACGCCGTGCGTGACACGTTCGGCATCGAGCCGGGCGCCGAGATCACGACCGAGGCCAACCCGGAGTCGGTCGACCCGCGGTCGCTCGCGGCGCTGCGCGAGGCCGGGTTCAACCGCCTGTCGCTCGGCATGCAGAGCGCGGTGCCGTCGGTGCTCAAAACGCTCGACCGCGTGCACACGCCGGGGCGCGCCATCGCCGCCGCCCACGAGGCGCGGGCGGCGGGGTTCGAGCAGGTCAGCGTCGACCTGATCTACGGCACGCCGGGCGAGACCGCCGCCGACTGGGAGGCGTCGCTGGGCGCCGCCCTCGAAGCCGAGCCGAACCACGTGAGCGCGTATTCGCTCGTCGTCGAGCCGGGGACGCTGATGGCCGCGCAGGTGCGCCGCGGCGAACTCGTCGTGCCCGGCGAAGACGTGATCGTCGACCGCTTCGAGACCGCCGACCGCGTGCTCTCGGCCGGCGGCCTGCACTGGTACGAGACGTGCTCCTTCGCCGTCGACGAAGCCGCCTACTGCCAGCACAACCTCGGCTACTGGCGAGGCGGCAACTGGTGGGGCGCCGGACCTGGCGCGCACTCGCACGTGGGCGGCGTGCGCTGGTGGAACGCCCTGCACCCGCGCACCTGGGCGGCAAAGCTCGCATCGGGCGAGTCGCCCGCCGCCGGCCGCGAAGTCCCCGACGCCGACGCCGTGCTGCTCGAGCAGGTGATGCTCGGCCTGCGCCTCGCCGAGGGCGTCGAGCTGGAGCTGCTCAGCCGTGCCGGACGCGCCGCCGCCGACCGCCACCTCGCAGACGGCCTCCTCGACCCCGCCAAGTTCGACGCCGGCCGCGCGGCGCTCACGCTCCGGGGCCGGCTCCTCGCCGACCCCGTGACGCTCGACCTCGCCGCCTGACGGACGTTTAGGTCGACTGCATCTCAGCGACGGCTCCCGCCAGCACACGCGCAGCGTCGAGCATCACCTCATAGCCGCGCTCTGAGCCCGACGCGTCGACGGCCTCCTGCGAATGGAAGGCCGTGCCCGCGGGCCACGACGGCGCGAAGAACAAGGCAGTCGGCACTACCTCGCTCACGTCTCCGACGTCGGTCGAGGCGCCGATCGGGATGGGCTCACCAGGCGCATGCCCGACGGCGGAGAGGTGACGGGCCACGAGGTCGGCCATCTCGGTGTTGAACGTGAACGGCTGCATCGACTCGGGGTTGCTGACCTCGACCTCACATCCATGCATCTGCGCCGCGCCGCGCGCAGCCGCGTCGAGCCGGCCGATGAGGTGGTCGGCGCGCTCGCCGGTCGCGGCG
>JAEZDB010000400.1 GCA_023429855.1 Actinomycetes bacterium | reverse complement strand
ACCCAAGCTTGATGACGACCGTGCGGCTCATCGCCCCCTAGAACTCCAACTCGAACAACTCGCCGCCGAGGTCGACCTCGTCGCCGGGCTTGAATCCGAGGGCTTCGAGGCGGTCGATCACGCCGAGCGCGCGCAGGCGGCGCTCCACATGCGCGAGCGCGTCCTCGTTCTCGAGGTCGAAGCGGCGCACGAGCGTCGTGACCTGGTGGCTGACGACCTTGAAGCTGTCGGGGCCGGTGCGCTCGACCTCGATCGTGGTCTTGGAGCGCGGGCGGAAGACCATGTGCTCCGCGATCGAGGCTTCGTCGTCGGGCCCCGTGATCGCGAGTTCCTCGGGGACCTCGGGACGCTCGGGCACGAGCCGCAGCAGCTGCCGGGCGAGTTCTGGGATGCCGGTAGCGGTGGCGCTCGACGTGAGCGCGACGGGCACGTCGTCGCCGAGGCGCTCCTTCCACTCCATGACGGCGAGTTCGGCGTCGTCGGCGGCGACGAGGTCGACCTTCGACAGCACGAGGATGCGCGGCAGCCCGGCGAGCCGCTCGTCGTAGGCGGCGAGCTCGGCCTCGATCATCCTGTGGTTCTCGACCGGGTCGGAGCCGTCGAGCGGCGCGAGGTCGAGCACATGCGCGATCGCCTGGCAGCGCTCGATGTGGGCGAGGAAGTCGTGGCCGAGCCCGACGCCCTCGCTTGCGCCCTCGATGAGGCCGGGGATGTCGGCGAGGACGAGCTGGCGCCCGTCGGCCTCGATCGTGCCGAGCATCGGCTCGAGCGTGGTAAACGGATACGCGGCGACCTTCGGCGTGGCGCGGGTCATCGCCGCCAGCAGCGACGACTTCCCGGCGTTCGGCACGCCGACGAAGCCGACGTCGGCGAGGAGCTTGAGCTGGAGGTCGAGCCACTGCTCGTCGCCGGGGAGGCCGCGCTCGGCGAAGCGCGGCGCCTGCCGCGTGGAGGTGGTGAAGTGCTTGTTGCCACGGCCGCCGCTGCCGCCCTTGGCCACGAGGAGGCGCTGGCCCGGGCGGACGAGGTCGTGGACGACGCCAGACTCGAGCGTGACCTGGGTGCCGGGCGGCACGTTGATCTCGAGGTTTTCGCCGCGCTTGCCGTCGCGGCCGCTGCCTTCGCCGTGGGCGCCTTTGCCCGCGCGGAAGTGGACTTTGCGGGAGAAGTAGCGCAGGTCGCGGAGGCCGTCGGTGCAGACGAGCCAGACCGAACCGCCGTGTGCGCCGTCGCCTCCATCGGGGCCGCCACGGGGGACGTGGGCCTCGCGCCGGAAGCTGACCGACCCGTGGCCGCCGTCGCCGCCGACGACGTTGATGCGCGCGTGGTCAGAAAGCATTCCGTCGATCGTAGGGAACACCCCGCAGTTTGGGCGTTCTTCCTGCGTGCGCCGTTTCCCGTCCGTCCGAGACGCCCCGTAGCTTGGGGGGATGTTCGAGGGAGGTGTGACGTTGCTCCGCAGCGCGGTGTCACGCACCCTTGGCACGTTGGCGGTTGCAGCGGCCTTGAGCCTTTCGCCACCGGTTCACGCCGCAACGGGCGGGGCCTCAGTCCCGGGCGTTGGCGCGGGCACCGCGGTTCCCGAACCGGCCCCGGCCGTCGAGCCGGCGCCCCAGGCCGCCGAGCAGGTCACGCTCGCCAGACCGATCCCCGCGATCCCGGTTCTGGCCACACCCAGCCGCCGCGCCGAAGACCCGGCTACCCGCGACCTCGCGGCGCTCGCGCAGCCGTCGTCGATCGCCGCGGTCGACGGCCACGTCGTCTACGTGCGCCAGCACATGGGACGCACCGAGCTCGTCGATGTCGGCGACCCGGGGAACCCGCGCATCCTGCTCTCCGGCACCCGCGAATTCGGTGTGCCCATTGCGGGGCACGACTCTGGTGGCCACCCCGTGGTCGTCCTGTCGACCTGCGCCGGGACCGAGGAGGTCGTCCAACAGGGTCAAGCACCGCGATGCCCGCTGCGCTCCGTCGACCTCACCGACGGCACCTCGCAGCCGCTTCCCGCCACCACCGGTGCGTTCGCTGGCGACCTCGCTGGTGATCAGCTCGTCTTTTCACGCCGCGGTGGCAAGGACGGCACCCGGCTGTACGAGTCCGACGGCAGCAGCGCCAAACTCCTGCCGCTCCCCCGCCTCGGCAGGTCAGGCGACGGCTGGCTGCCCAGCCACGGGAAGCCCGTTGGCGGCAGCGTCCGCGTCTCGGCGCTCGACGTCGGCGCCGACGGTCGCATCGCCGCAGTGATCGAGTACGCCGCCAAGAAGCCGGCCTACAGCTCTAGCCTGTGGGTCCGCAGCGCGGCCGGTTCGTGGAGGCGGATCACCACGCTCGGCACGCAGCGCACCGGGCTCGGCACCCGCCAGGTGTTCGCTCCGAGCCTTGTCGAGGGCGGCGTGCAGGCCTACGTCGAGGGCATCATCGAGACCCCGAGCTTCGTGGGCCGCTGGACCGACGCGGGCGCGCAGACCGCCAAGCTCAGCCTGCGCCGGTCGATCGGCCGCGCGACGATCCTGCACTCGGCCGCCTACGACGGCAACCGCCTCGTCTTCGTCGACTGGCTGCCTGGGGTGCCGTGCGGTTCGGAGGGCGCGCTCGCTTGTGGCCTGCGCGCCGCCGGGCCGATCCGCATCGACTGACGAGGCAGGCCGTCGGCGGACGACCACCGCGTGTGACGAGGTCGCGTTCTGAAATGCGGCCGCGGCTAGCGTGGGCCGCATGTCTGACGGACCAGTCCTGCTCATCACCGGCGCGTCGAGTGGCATCGGCGAGGCTGTCGCGCGGCTCGCGGTCGACTCGGGCCGCCGCGTGGCGCTCGCGGCGCGCAGCGTCGACAAGCTCGAAGCGCTCGCGGCCGACCTCGGCGGTCCCGACCACGCGATCGCCATCGGCGCCGACGTCACCGACTTCGAGAGCCAAGAGGCGATGGTCGCCAAGACCGTCGAGCACTTTGGACGCCTCGACGGGGCGTTCGCCAACGCCGGCTTCGGCGCGAAGCGCGGCTTCCTCGAGGAGACGCCGGAGCACTGGCGCGACATGGTCCTGACGAACGTGCTCGGCGCCGCGTACACGATCCGCGCGACGCTGCCGGCGCTCACGGAGTCCGGCGGGCACCTGCTGCTGACCAGCTCGGTGGCGGGCCGCCGTGCTTTGCCCGGCTCGCTCTACTCGGCGACCAAGTTCTCGGTCACCGCGATGGGCGAAGCGCTCCGTCAGGAGGTCGACGGCAAGATCCGCGTGACGCTGATCGAGCCGGGCATGGTCGACACGCCGTTCTTCGACACGCCCAAGCCCGACGCGCTCCGCCCCGACGACATCGCCCGGGCAGTGCTCTACGCACTCGACCAGCCGCCGCACGTCGACGTGAACGAGATCCTCATCCGGCCGACGTCGCAGCCGCTGTAACGCGGCCGCGAGAGGAAGCGGCGCGCGGCGCACCGCTCCGCAGCCGGCGGCTACGAGTTCACCGACAAGCGTTGACGGTGAACCCGGAGCCGTGCGCCGTTAGAACCCGAGGTAGGTGAGGCGCGCCGCCGACGAGGCCGGGCTCGTGCCGTTGGCCGTCGTGACCGACACCGCGTAGGTGCCCTTGCTCTGCGCCGGTGCGAGGACGAGGAGGGTGTTGGTGCCGATCGCCGTGAACGGGGCCGACTTGGTGCCGATCTTCACCGAGCGCACGCCGCGCAGGTTCGTGCCGCTGATCTGCACGATGCCGCCGATCCCGGCAAACGCCGCGCCGCTGACGCGGGTAACCGCCGGCTGCAGCGGCGGCACCGCCCCGACGTAGGTGTAGGCGCCGACCTTGGTGACTTCGCCTCCGGCAGTCTTGATCGTGACGTCGACGGTGCCCGCGGCCTGCGGCGGCGGGAACGCGATCAGCTGCGTATTCGTCACGCCCTGCACGTTGGTCGACGGCACCCCGCCGTAGAGAACCGCCGTGGTCCCGAGCAGGTTGTTGCCTTCGATGAAGACGGCGTTGCCGCCCTCGATCGGGCCGCTCGCGGGCGAGACCGTCGAGATGGTCGGGGCCGGGAGGTCACCGACGTAGGTGAACTTCAGGTCGGCGGTCGACTCGATGAGCGTGCTGTTGAGGTACAGCTTGAAGTGCACGCTGCCCGCAGGACGCGTGGGCGCGACGACCTGGACCTCGGTGTCGGTCACCGAGGTCGGGCGGACGATCTCGCCCCGGCCGTCGACGTCGCCGACCATCTGGATCTGCTGGAGCCCAGTGAGTTCGGTGCCGGTGAACGTGATCGTGGTGCCGACCGGGCCAGACGTCGGACTGATGCCGGTGATCTGGGGAGCGGCTTGGGCGGAGGCCGCGGCGCCGAGCGACAGCGTTGCGGCGGCGATCAGCGCCGGCATTGTGCGGCGCACGGAGGGCAAGGACAGAGCGGGCATAAAAGCTCCTATGGGACGGGTCGCGCCAGCAGGACGCAGCGGCGCCCGGTCGACGCTAGCCCGCGCTACGCCCCGTATCAGAACCGCGTTCTGGAACCTGAAGCCCACATTGGGCAGCCGCGGCGTCCGTGCGCCGCGGCTGCCCTCGTGCGGAGGGTTACGCCTTCGGCGTGAGCGTCACGTTGATCGTGTTGCCGCCGCCGGCGGTGAGCGGCGAAACGAGACCGTTCAGGGCGCCGCAGCCGTTGAGGTCGCTGATCTTGAACGTCGCCGACAGCGAGCCGCCCTTGCTGTCTTTCCAAACGCCAGGCGACCCCAGGTACAGGTCCGTCAGCTGCCTGGTCTGGCAGCCGTTGCCCGCAATCAGCGGGATCGCGCCGAACAGCTTGGCCTCGAGCACCTTGATGCGCACCTTCTGCTCCAGGAAGAGCCCGCCCGTGAAGCCGCCCTGCATGCCGGTCACCGCGCCAGAGCTGACCAAGCCCAGCTTCGCCGTCACCGGGAGGAAGCCCAGCGCCACCAGGCGGCCCGACCCCTGACCGAGGTCAAGGGTGCCGTTGACCGTGCGATTGATGCCGCTTCGCGTGAACGAGAGATCAGCCTGGCCCTTGAGCGCAAGCGAGCCGCGCACAAGCGTCGCCAGCTTCACCGAGCCAGCCACGGCGTAGGACGCCGACGGCGTCGGCGTCGGCGTTGGCGTCGGCGTCGGCTCGCCGCGCGTCTCGAAGGACGCGAGCTGCATGTTCTGATCGGCCGGGTCGGGCTTGCACGGCACGTTAAACGTGGCCGGGTCACCGTCGACGTCGGCGTACGGCTGACGGTCGATGTCGGTCGGCGGCGTCGACCACCCCTCAATGGGTTCGCCGCTCGCGTTACGAACGCTCAGGTTGAGAGCTGGGGCGACGAGGTTGATGCGGGTCGTACCGGGGGCATGCACCGTCAGCGACGGAAGCACACCCGAACCGTTGAACACCCAGAAGGCGGGGGCGGGCAGTGGGAGCGCGAACGGCTCGTAGTTGATCGGGACGCGCGCAGCGATCGGCCCGCCGTCGGGCGGAAGGACGCTGAGCCGGAGGCCAGAGCCCCTTCCTGGGCTCTGCGCCTCGCTGACGCTCGCCAGCACACTCGCCTCCTCAGTGACGATCGGAAGGCTGAAATCCGCGGCGAGCGAGGCACGGACGTTGACCGGGAACGCGCCGGTCGGCTCGCCGACCGGCCAGGTGT
>JAEZDB010000336.1 GCA_023429855.1 Actinomycetes bacterium | reverse complement strand
CCAGGGTGCAGCGCGGGTGGCCGCGCGGGCGCAGGCGCTCGGGGGTGCGCCAGGCGAGGCGGCCCGTCGCGAACTGCCGCGGTTCTTGGACCGCGGTTCGGGCGTGCGGGTTGCGGCAGCCGATGGGGCCGCGGCCGGTCGGGTGTCGGTGCGTCTGAAGGTGCCGTCGGTGGTTCCTGGGTTGCGCTTCGGCACGGTCGTGGGGCGGGCGCAGCTGCCCGATCAGGCAGGCGGCTGATGCGCGCGCGGGCGGTGAGGCGAGGTGAGCACGGTCAGGCTTCGCTCGAGCTCTTGCTGCTCGTGCCGCTGCTCGTGGCCGTTACGACGGCAGTGGCCGGGGTGCTTGCCGGGCAGGCCGCCCGTGAGGCGGCCGCCCAGGCTGCCGTGGCGGCGGCGGTAGCACAGCTGCAGGGGCTCGATCCGACGGCGGCCGCGAAGGACGCGAGTCCGGGGTGGACACGCGCACGCGTCCGCGTCGCCCGTGGTCGCGTCACCGTGCGGATCCGTCCGCGGCTGCCGCGTGTGGTTGCGGCGGCGGTCGATGCCGAGCGCAGCGTCGTCTTTGATTCGCGGGCGGCGGCATGAGCCGCGCGCCGTCCTGCGGTGTGGTCGGGGCCGGCGCTGAGGCGCTGGCTTGGCGTGCCGTACGCCGAGGTGGAGGCCGCGGTGCTGCACCGGCGCTTCTCGTGCGGTGGGGGACGGCGCGGGCCAAGGCGTCGCTGCGGCTCATGCCGCCGCCGAAGGCGCTGCGCGCGGCGGCGGCTGAGGCTGCCCGTGCGCTGCCCGAGGTCGCGCAGGTGAGCGTGCAGGGCGCGGCGATCGCGGTCGACTTGCCTGGTGACGCGACGCTGGGGGCTGCACTCGGCGCGTTCCTCGTCGACTATCCGGGTCCGGTGGCGGTCGCCATCGGTCTTCCTCGGTGCGACGCGGTCGACGACGTGCTGCGCGCGCTCGACGAAGTCGTGCTGATCGGCGCGGCCCCGCCTGGGCTGACCGCGATGGCCGAGCAGGAGCTGGCGGCGGTCGTCCCGCGGGTCGCCGTCGTGCCGCCGCCGCGCTCGCCGTTCGCGGCCCTGCTCGGGGGCGAATCGGGGCAGACGCTCGTCGTTGCGGTCGCGGTCATCGCGGCGCTGATGGCGATCGCGGTCGGGTTTGGCGTGGTGGCGTCGGCGCTCGGGCGGGCAGCCGACGCGCAAGGCCGCGCCGACGTTGCGGCCCTCGCCGGTGCTCGCGCGCTGCTCGACGCCCAGCCGCTCGTCCATTCGCCCGATCCGGCGCAGCGGATCACGCCCGCGGAGTACCGGGCGCGTGGACTGGCCGCCGCGCGGCACACCGCCGAGGCCAACGGCCTCACGCTGCGCGACATCCGCTTGCTCGGCGAACCTGACCTGCCAACGCAGATCCAGATTCGCGTCACCGTGGCTGGTCCGCGCGCGAAGCGCGACCGGCGTCGCCAGCTGCGCGCGGTCGCCGAGGTCGCGGTCGCGGCGCTGGCACCAGCCAGCAGTACGGGCGACTACACCGGCCCGCTCGCTGTACGGCAAGGCCAGCGGATGCGCCCCGACGTCGCGCTCGCGTTCGACCGTATGGCCGCCGCGGCACGCGCCGAAGGCCATGCGCTCACCATCACCTCGGCGTTTCGCAGCGACGCCGAGCAGGCGGCGCTGTTCGCCCGCAACCCCGATCCGAAGTGGGTCGCGCCGCCCGGGAAGAGCCTGCATCGTCTCGGCACCGAGCTTGACCTCGGCCCGAGCTCCGCGTGGGGCTGGCTCGCGGCGAACTGCAAGCGCTTCGGCTTCTTGAAGAGGTACAGCTGGGAGGCATGGCACTTTGGCTACACGCGCTCGGCTGGCTCGACGTCGTTGGGCTACCGCGAGGGCGGCGGGAGCGGGGGAGACCGCAAAGCTGCGGGGACGGCGATTCCCTCGTTCGTGCCAGCGGCCTACGCCCCGATGATCTCGCGGGCCGCGCAGAGGTGGAGCGTCGGCGCGGCGCTGCTCGGGGCGCAGCTGTGGCAGGAGTCGAAGTTCAATCCCCGCGCCGTCTCGCCGGCCGGCGCGGCTGGCATCGCGCAGTTCATGCCGGGCACTGCCGCGACGTACGGGTTGTCGCCTGCTGAACGCTTTGACCCGGCGAAGGCGATCATGGCCCAGGCGCACCACATGCACGACCTGCTCCGCCAGTTCGGCTCGGTTCCGCTCGCCCTGGCCGCCTACAACGCCGGTGCGGGCAACGTGAGCAAGTGCATGTGCATCCCGCCCTTCCCGGAGACGCAGGGCTACGTCCAATCGATCCTCGCCAAGCTGGGCGGCGCCGGCGTCGCCGCGCCCGCGGGGCTGCAGATCCGGCTGGTGGCTTGATGGCCGCGCCCACCCAATACCGTGCAGGCCATGTCGGTCTTGATCCTGCACGGCGTCGCCAACCACCGCCCGCCGGACCACTGGGAGTTCCAGCTCGCCGCGACGCTCGCGGCCGAGGGGGCGCGGGTCGCGTATCCGTCGCTGCCCGACGCCGACGACCCGTGGCCCGAGCGCTGGGAGGCGGCGATCCTGCACGAGATCGCCGAGTTGCCCGGCAAGCCGCTGGTGATCTGCCACTCGCTGGCCGTCAACGCGTGGCTTGGGCTTGGGCCAGGAATCGCAAGTCATGTCGACCGCGTGCTGCTCGTCGCGCCGCCAGGGCAGGAAGCGATCGCCGAAGTCGCGCCGCGCTTCCCTGCGCCCGAGCCGTTCGCGGCGCCCGCCGGCTGGGAGGTGTGGTGCTCCGACGCCGACCCCTACAACGCCGTCGGCGCGCTGACCACGCACGGCGAGCCGTTCGGCTTGCCGGTGCGGATTATCGAGGGCGCGGGCCACTTCACGCCCGACGACGGCTACGGGGTGTGGCCCGACGTCGTCGACTGGGCGCGTGGGGCGTAGCGCAAGCCGAAACGGGCAGGTCGCCATGGCGCGCCGCCGCGAGCCGCGCGACCGCCCACCCGCCTATCCTGGAAGGGGTGCCGTCGCCACGCCGCAGCAACGAGGAGACGGCCGCCGAACGGGCTGAGCGTCTGCGCGAAGAACGGCTGCGGCTGCCCGACGCGCCGGGCGTCTACCTGTTCCACGACAAGCGGGGCAAGGTCATCTACGTCGGCAAGGCGAAGTCGCTGAAGAAGCGCGTCGCCAGCCACTTCGTGAACCCCGTCCGGCGAGGTGGGCGCACGCTGCCGCAAGAGGCCGACAAGATCGACACGATCGCCGTCTCCAGCGAGACGGAGGCGCTGCTGCTTGAAGCGAACTTCATCAAGCAGTACCAGCCGGCGTTCAACATCCGGCTGCGCGACGACAAGTCGTACCCGTACCTGGCGGTCTCGCTCGACGAGGAGTACCCGCGGCTCTACTTCACCCGCGAACGCCACCGCAAGAACCGGCGGTACTTCGGGCCGTACTCGTCGGCGCGCAAGGTTCGCGAGACGCTCGAGACGCTCCAGAAGATCTTCTTCATCCGCTCCTGCACCGGCTCGGAACCCGGCCGCCGGAGCGGCTCGCCGTGCCTCGACTTCCACATCAAGCGCTGCGAGGCGCCGTGCGTCGGCAACGTCTCGTCGTCGGAGTACCGCGCCGGCGTGACCAATGCGATCAAGGTCCTCGAGGGCCACGTGCGCGAAGTCGAGGCCGGCATCGAGCAGCGCATGAAGGACGCCGCCGCGGCGGAAGAGTTCGAGACGGCCGCGCTTGAGCGCAACCGCCTCGTCGCGCTCCGCTCGTTGAGCGAGCGCCAGCGGATCGTCGCCGACAACGACGAGACCCTCGACGCGGTCGCCGTCGCGGCGCAGGGCGAAGACGCGAGCGTGCAGGTGTTCCAGGTCCGCGACGGCCTGCTCTCCGACCGCCAGAGCTTCTACCTCACTGGCGACGCCGACCAGACCGCCGAGGAGGTCGCGCAGGCGTTTCTCGTGCAGTACTACCGCGAGACGCCGCTCGTCCCGCCGCTCGTCCTGCTGACCACGCAGCTCCCGGAGCAGGAGACGGTCCGGGACGCGCTTGAGGAGATTCGCGGCGCCCGCGTGGAGCTCCGCGTGCCTGAGCGCGGCGACAAGCGCCGCATCCTCGATCTCGCCGAACGCAACGCCAACCTCGCGCTCGGCCAGGAGAAGCTGCGTGCCCAACGCAAGCGGGAGCAGCTCACCGGCGCCCTTGGAGAGCTGCAGGAGGCGCTGGATCTGCCAACGCTCCCGCTGCGCATCGAGTGCTTCGACATCTCCACGCTGATGGGTACGAACACGGTCGCGTCGATGGTCGTGTTCGAAGGTGCCGAGCCGAAGAAGGCCGACTACCGCCGCTTCAACATCAAGGGTCTCGAGGAGGGGCAGACCGACGACTTCGCCGCGATGAACGAAGTCCTTGAACGGCGCCTGAACCAGTTCCAACGCCAGAGCGACCGCTCCCCGCACGATCCGTCGCGCGACGGGTCGTTCGCGAGCAAACCCGATCTGCTCGTCATCGACGGAGGCAAAGGCCAGCTCTCGGCGGGCATGGCTGCGCTCGGGCCGTTCATCGAAGCCGGAGTCCAGGTCGTCTCGCTGGCCAAGCGGATCGAAGAGGTCTTCGTCCCGGGGCGTCCCTACCCCTACGAACTGGGCCACGACACGCCGGCGCTCCAGCTGCTTCAGCGTGTCCGCGACGAAGCCCACCGGTTCGCCATCACGCACCACCGCCAGCGCCGCGACAAGCAGCTCACCGAGTCGATCCTCGACGCGCTCCCTGGCGTCGGCCCCGCCCGCAAGCGCCTGCTGATCACCCACTTCGGCTCCCCCGACGCGGTCGTCAATGCGTCGCGTGATGCGCTCGAAGCGGTCCCGGGCTTGCCCGCACCCGTGGCCCGTGCCATCCATGGCGCGCTGCATGGCGGCCGCACCCGCAGCTGAGATCGGCAGGATCCGTTGCCGACCGGTGACAGGCCGCCGGGCATCGCGCTAGCGTCGGACGCAGACGATGACCAACGACTCGACGCCGACCGACGCCACCGAAACCGCCGCCGAGAGCGACGACGAAGTCACCCTCCGAGACTTTGTGGTGATCACCGGCTACTCCGGCGCCGGCAAGTCGACGGCCATCGACGTGTTCGAAGACCAGGGCTACTTCTGCGTCGACAACCTCCCGCCGGAGATGATCAGCCAGCTCGTCGAGCTGTTCCGCCACCCCGGCAGCAAGGTCGAGCGCGCGGCCGTCGTGTGCGACGTCCGCGGCGGGTCGTACTTCGAAGGCCTCTGGAAAGTCCTTGAAGACCTCCGCGCGTACGGCACCACTCACCGTGTCGTTTTCCTGCGCGCCGACGACGACGTGCTCATCTCCCGCTACAAGGAGACGCGTCGCCGCCACCCGCTCGCACCGCACGGCTCCGTGTCGGACGGGATCGCCGCCGAACGCGAGATCCTCGAGCCCGTCGAGCAGCTCGCCGAAACCGTCATCGACTCCGGCGGCCTCACGGTCCACGACCTGCGTCGCCGCATCGTCGCCGAACTGCTCCCGCGTGAAGCGACCGAGCGGATGTCAGTCACCTTCGAATCGTTCGGCTTCAAACGTGGCGCCGTGCGCGACGCCGACCTCGTTTTCGATGTCCGCTTCCTTCCGAACCCCCACTGGGACCCTGCGCTCCGCGGCAAGAACGGCCGCGATGATCCCGACGTCGGCGCGTACGTGGCCCGCGACGGCACCCTCGCCGACTTCTACGACAAGCTCCTGCCGCTGCTCGACTTCGTGCTGCCGCGCTACGCCGCCGAAGGCAAAGCGCACGTGACGATCGGCATCGGCTGCACCGGCGGCCGCCACCGCTCGGTGCTCATCGCCGAGCAACTGTCGACGCGTTACGGCGCGACCGGCGACTTCTGGTCCGAAGCACGCCACCGCGACCTGCTCCTCGGCGGGTAACCAGCCGGCGCCCCGGCGTCGCCGGCGCCCCGTCGTCGCTGGCCTCGCCGGCGAGATGGGATGGGAAAGACGCGGTCCTCTGCGCCGGCGCCCCTGCGTCGCCGTCGCCGCTGGCGTCGCCGGCGAGACGGGCCCCGAAAAACGCGGTCCTCTGCGCCGGCGCCCCTGCGTCGCCGTCGCCGCTGGCG
>JAEZDB010000260.1 GCA_023429855.1 Actinomycetes bacterium | reverse complement strand
GCGTCGAACCGCGCCGCCCACCGCTGCGAGGCGCGCTGCAGCGCCTGCGCCGACAGGGTCGGCAGGCCGCTGCTGTTGAAATACAGCCCCATCCACGCCTCGGTCCGCGGCAGCGACTGGTCGGTCGACTTGGCCGGGAACGGGCCCGAGGCGCCATACGGCAAGAACTGCGCGACGCCGCAATCGCTAGCCGCGAGCGCTTCGCCGGCGTAGGCGAGATTGGCGCCGCGCGCCGCGTCGGTCGGGAAGAGGTGGTGAGCCATCTCGGCTGGGAGGCGGTCGCCGGGTGCCGTGGTTCCGGTCGTCGGGTCGTAGGTGATCGCCTCCTGCCCGGCCTCGTCGGCGTAGATCGGCATCGTCGGCCGGCCCGCGGCGACGAGCTGCTGGCGCAGGCGCACCACCAGGTCGATCGTCGACTGCGCCTCAGGGGCGTACGGGTGAAAGCCCATACCGTCGAGGGCGTCGAGGCCTCCGTTGGCGGCGAGCTTGGCGATGTAGAACGGCTCGATCCTGTCGGCGCCGGCCTCCTCGACGCGGTCCTTCCACGACACGCTGCCAAGGATGAGCGCCGACGGCTGGACCGCCTTGACCAGCGGCCGCACGACTTGGGCCATCGCGCCGTACGAGGCGGCGCTTGGGTTCCCATCCCACGCGTACTCGCCAAGGTTCGCCTCGTTCCACAGCTCGTACGTCAGGATCGGCTGCGGCGTGAGGTCGGGGCGTTCCCGCCAGAAGTCGCCGCCGGGGCCGTAGCGCTTGGCGAACGCGGCGATCATCCGGCCGTAGTCGTCGTAGCTTTCGGGCGGCAGGTTGCTCGTGGGGCCGTGCGCCCAGCTCGGCTCAAACCGGAACGACGGGCTGCCGCGCAGGCCGTAGGTCGCCATCAGCGCGATCAGCGGGTCGGTGATGGTCTTGAACTTGTAGCCGGGGTCGCCAGGGGCGCGGCCCGGGCCGTTGCGGTTGCCGGTGGGCTCGACCTGGAACCACCGCACGTCGAAGCGGTTGATCGTCATCCGGCCCTGGCGCAGCTCGCCCATCGTGACCGGCCACTTCGCCGACGGGATCGACGCGAGCGTCGAGAAGTTCGTCCCGAAGAACTCGGGGCTCGTCGCGGCCGCGGCAGCACCCGCGGGGGCGCCGAGGCTCGCGCCGGCGCTGGCGAACGTGAGAAGCAACAGCGTCGCGGCGCGCTCGGCCAGCTGCCGCGGAGTGTGGGCTGCCAGCAGCCGCGAGGCGCGGGTGGACAGCAGCCGCGAGGCGCGCCACCCGGCAGGTGACCGGCCCACATCGGCAGGCGGGGGGAGCATCCGCGTTGACCGGCGCATGTGCGGACGAAGGTATCAGCGGACCGGTTGGACAACTGCTGAATCGTTGGTTTGAGGGTGGATAGGGCGCGGCGCCGTCCGACCGAAGGGACATGCCACAACCCCTGCGCACGGATGTGCGGGGCGGCAACGGACACGCCTTCGGGCGGCGACTGGTCAGGACGACCGTCGTCTGGGTCCTTGCTGCACTCATCACGCTCCTCCTCCCCACCGCTTTCACGAGCCCCGCCTCCGCTGCGAGCGCGCCGAGCCGCTTCGTGGGTATCAGCGACTGGGGGTGGCCGACCAGCGCCGAAGCCAAGCAGTACGGCGCCGACCAGCTCGGCACCGTGCGCGCCGGCCTCGCGTGGGACTGGGTCGAGCACACGCAAGGCAAGCGCCAATGGGGTGGCGTCGACGGTCTCATGGCCGACGCGGCCGCCAACGGCTACGAGCTGGTGCTCGTCCTCAACGGCTGCACCGTCTGGTCGTGCGGCGCCACGCGCGTGGCTCCTCAGACCGACCTGCAGAAGGCGCAGTTCGCCGACTACGTGGCCGACGCCGTGCGCCGCTATGGCACGAATGGCTCGTTCTGGGCGTCGCGTCCGGACCTCACGCCCGCCCGCGTGAACTGGCAGATCTGGAACGAGGTCAACGTCGGCGCCGACTGGCCGCGCCCCACCGCCGCTGGCTACACCGACATGCTCAAGTACGTCTCGTCGACGATCAAGGGCATCGATCCCAGCGCGCGCATCGTCGCGTCGGGTCTGGCTGAGCTGCCGGCCGTCGCCGACGGCGCGTCGCTCGCGAACTTCCTGACGGCGCTCGAGCAGGACCCGGCGTTCCGTTCGTCGGCCGACGTCGTCGCCGTACACGGCTACGCCAACGATCCCGCCGGCACCGCCCGCATCCTCGACACCGCCCGCCGCATCATGCTGGCCGCCGGCGACGAGCGGCCGCTCTGGATGACGGAGTTCGGCTGGGGCACCGGCTCCACGCCGCACCCGTTCAACGTGTCGCCCGAAGATCAGGCGGCCAAGCTGCGCGCCACCTACGACCAGTTCATCGGCTGCGCCGCCCGCTGGAACCTGGAGCGCGGCATCTGGTTCGGCAAGAAGGACATCCGCCCTGAGGCCCTCGGCGAGGCCGACTACTGGGGCATGCACACGGGGCTGTCGACTGCCGACGGCGTGCCGAAGCCGGCGCTTGAGGCGTTCCGCGAGTACCTCGGCGGCCGCGACATCGGCTCGCGCGCGACCACCTGCAACCTGCCGGGCGGGACCGACCCGCGCGCGACGATCTCGTCGGCCGGCAACCCGAAGGTCTCGATCGTGCAGGCACCGACCGTCGTTGGGGCCGAGAAGGAGGCGCAGGTCGACTTCGTCACCGACATGGGCCACAGCGGCCGCGCCGAGTGCTCGCTCAACGGCGGCACGTGGATTCGCTGCGCGACGCCCTACCAGGTGCCCAAGAACCTCGGCCAGGGTGCGTACACGCTGCGTGTCCGCGCGATCAACGACGGCGGCGGCGTCAGCACCGAACCCGCCAGCGCCTCATGGACCCTCGATCTCACGCCGCCGCGGACCGTCTTCACGAAGAAGCCGCCGAAGCGTTCGAAGAAGAAGGCCGTCGCCGTCCAGCTCGGCGTGCAGGCCCTCGGCCCCGACGGTCAGCCCGTCGCCGTCAAGTCCGCCGCCAAGACCTCCAAGGGCAAGAAGCGCAAGAAGTCCAAGGCGAAGCTCGCGATCTCCAATGAGCGCGTCTCCTTCCAGTGCAAGCTCAACAAGGGCCCCTGGAAGTCCTGCTCCTCCAAGCACCGCGCGACCGTGAAGAAGCCCGGCCGCTACACCCTCCGCGTCCGCGCGATCGACGCCGCCGGCAACGTCGACCTCCGCGGCGCCGTCGCGAAGTTCACGGTCGCCAAGCGCTAAGGAGACTCGGCGGGCCAGGCGGCGGCGAGCGGCGCAGGCGGCGCCAACGCCCCAAGCGGCGCCAACGCCCCAAGCCGCGCCGACGCCCCAAGCCGCGCCGGCGAAACCAACCACGAAAAACCGCATCCTCCCCGCCGCCCATCGGAGCGGTTGCGCACAGAAGCTGTCTCAAGGGGGGCGAATTTCGGTCGCCCAAACCCTCTTATAGATATGAGGCAATTTTCTGGCGACGACCACCTGCGTGCAACGAAGCGCTTCCTGACGAAGGCCGACGTGAACCGCGCGATCGCCGCTACCGCGGGCCGTCAGCACACGCTGGTCAGCTTCGAGCAACTCAAGGAGCTTGGTCTGAGCGCCAACCGGATCGCGAGCCGCATCGACGCCGGCGAGCTGTATGTCCGCGGGCAACCTTCGAGCCGGAGCAGAGCGCGGACCAAGTCTGGTCGGCCCTACCTCGGTCCCGGCACGGTGCTTTCACCGAGCACCGCGCGACTCTCACTCGACGGGCAGCTGTGGCGTGGTCTGCTTGCGGCACCGACTGGGTCTCGGGTCGGTGCTCTGAGCTCCTGCGCACTGCTCAACCTCATTTCGGCGAGAGAAGCAGGGGTCCACATCGTGCACCCGGGTGGGAGCTGGGATCCCCCTCGCGGCGTGATTGGCCGGCGCACGGACCATCTTCCGGAGACCGACCTGGCAAGGACGCGGGGTCTGCCGCATCTCACCGTTCCCCGATCGGTGATCGATGCAGCGGAGTACGGCTCGGCCGAACTCATCGACGACCTGCTCGACGAAGCCGTCACCATCAAGGTGTACGACGAACTGGAGATGCGGCGCGTCATCAGCGAGCGGCAGGCATTCGGCGGTGCGCCGAAGCTCTACGAGGGAATCGCAAGGCTCGACGCCACCAGCGGAGAGTTCCGGAGCAAGTTCGAGCGCAAGGTCATGCGGCTAGTGCAGACCTCAAACCTCATCCCAGCGCCCGTCGTGAACGTGCTCGTCTACGGCTTCCGCCCGGACATGCGCTTTGTCGGAACGCGCGCGATCGTCGAGTGCGACGGGCGCGACTACCACCGTTCCATCGCCCAGCGGCTCGCCGACGAAGAGCGCGAGACCATCCTGTACCACCTCGGATTCGAGATCCTCCGGCTGCGCTGGGAAGCCGTCCAGTACAAGCGCGACCGGACCCTCGCCCAGATCGAACGCTTCGTCCTCGCGAACCAGGCCCCGCCTGCGCCGCGCCCCTGACCACGAGCGGCGCCCGGCGAAACCAGCCACGAAAAACCGCATCCTCCCCGCCGGCGCCCCCTGCGCGCCAACCAACCAACGCCCGCCAACGCCCAAGCGGCGCCCGGCGAAACCAGCCACGAAAAACCGCGTCCTCCCCGCCGGCGCGCCGACCAACCAACGCCCGCCGACACCGCAGCGCCGGCGCCGGCGCCGGCGAAACCAACCGCGAAAAACCACACCCTCCCCGCC
>JAEZDB010000257.1 GCA_023429855.1 Actinomycetes bacterium | reverse complement strand
CCTGGTGGCGGAACCCGAACCGAACGCGACCCGCGTCGGCGTGCGCTCGGACTCGGGCGGCGAAGGGCGCGACGACGCCCGGGCCGGTGCCCCAGGCGATGTGGAAGCGAGGCACGGAGTTCCCGGGCCCGTCGGCGCCGTAGCCGCCGCGCTCGGCCCAGCCGACGAACGGAAAGAGCTTGACCCCCTGCTCGGCGAGCCAGGCGCGCTTCTCACCAGCGGCAAAGTTCACGTAGGCCTCGGCCCACTGGCGCGGCCAGTGGTCTTCCCGGTCGCGGTCGAAGCCCGCGGTACCTTGCCAGTCCTGGTGGGCTAGCTCCACGGAGTCCTTGATGCCCATGCGGCGCTGCTCGGGCGAGTCGACGAAGAACAGCCCGCCGAACGACCAGTGCGCCTGCCCGCCGAGGTTCGCCTCGTTCTCTTGGTCGAGCAGCAGCACCGTGCGGCCAGCGTCGGCGGCCTCGGCCGTGGCGACCAGGCCGGCGAGCCCGGCTCCGATGACGATGACGTCGGCGTCCATCAGGTCATCGTCGCAGCGGCGGCCACCCGCCGCTCAGGCTGAAGCGATGAAGTCTCTGCGCGCGTTCACGCGTTCTCTACGAGCCGCGAACGCTGGCGGGCGCCGCTACCCGAAGAGGGCCTGGACCTTGGCGAGGCCGTCGACGAGGGCGTCGATGTCGGCCTTCGTCGTGTGCACCGCGAACGACGCGCGGGTGGTGGCCGGGACGCCGAGGGCGCGGGCGAGCGGCTCGGCGCAGTGCTGGCCGGCGCGCACGCAGACGCCGTCGCGAGCGAGGAGCTCGGAGATGTCGTGCGGGTGGGCGTAGTCGAGCGAGAACGCGACGAGGCCGCCACGGTCTTCGGCGCGCGAGGGGCCGTAGATCGTGATGCCGTCGACCGCGCCGAGACGCTCGAGCGCGTAGGCGGTGATCTCGACCGCGTGGGCGCGGACCGCGTCCATGCCGAGGCCGTCGAGGAAGTCGATCGCCGTCGTGAGGCCGGCGGCCTCGATGATCGGCGGGGTACCGGCCTCGAACTTGCTCGGGACGGGCGCCCAAGTGGCGCCCTCCTTCGTGACGACGGAGATCATGTCGCCGCCGACGAGGAACGGCGGCATCGCGTCGAGCAGCTCGCGCTTGCCGTGCAGGATGCCGAGGCCCGAGGGGCCGTAGATCTTGTGGCTCGTCCAGCCGTAGAAGTCGGCGCCGATCGCGGCGATGTCGACCGGCATCTGCGGCACGGCCTGCGCACCGTCGATGCAGACGACCGCCCCGGCCGCGTGCGCCGCAGCTGTGATCTCGGCGACCGGCAAGATCGTGCCGAGCACGTTGCTCACGTGCGCACAGGCGACGAGCTTCACGCGGCCTCCAGCCAGGGCCTCGTGCAAAGGCTCAAGGTCTACCTGACCGTTACCCAACACCGGCAGCCAGACGAGCTCTGCGCCATTGCGCTTCGCGGCCTCTTGCCACGGCACGAGATTGGCGTGGTGCTCGAGCTCGGTCAGCACGACCTGGTCGCCAGGACCGAGGTTCGCGTCGCCCCACGAGCGCGCGACGAGGTTGAACGCTTCAGTCACGTTCTTGGTGAAGATCGTGCCGCGCGGATCGGCCGCCACGAACGCGGCTGCCCGGCGACGCGCGCCTTCGTAGGCGGCATCGGCGTCTTGCGACAACCCGTAGACACCGCGGTGGATGTTGGCGTAGTGGTGTGCCGCGAAGGTCGCCATCCGATCGATGACGGCCTGCGGCTTCTGCGCGCTAGCGCCCGAGTCGAGGTAGACGACCGGGGTGCCCTCGTGCTCAGGACCGAGCACGGGGAACGCCGCACGTACGGCGTCGGCGTCGAAGGACCCGCCGGCAGCCGGCGCGCTCGAGGCTGGAGTGGCGGCAGCGGGGTCCATCGTGCTCCTTGCGCGGGTTACTTGGTCGCGGCGCTGGCGACGTCGGCGCGGATCTGCTCGTAGCCGGTGTTCTCGATCTGCTCGACGAGCTCGGGGCCCCCCTCGCGGACGATGCGGCCGTCCATCAGGATCGACGTGCGGTTGGGCTTGACCTGGTGCAGGATCCGCTGGTAGTGCGTGATGATCAGGACGCCGGTGCCGTTGGCCTTGGCGACCTCGTTCACGCCATGGGCGACGACGTTGAGCGCGTCGACATCCAGGCCGGAGTCCGTCTCGTCGAGGATCGCGATCTTCGGCTTCTGGAGCGCGAGCTGGAGGACCTCCATGCGCTTCTTCTCACCGCCGGAGAAGCCGTCGTTGAGGTAGCGGGTGGTGAACTCGCGGGGCACGTTGACGAGCTCCATCGCGGCCTCGACCGTCTTGCGGAACTCCTTCAGGCTCACCTCCGGCTCGCCCTTGGCGACGCGGTGCGCGTTCATGACCGAGCGCAGGTACTTCGTGACCGTCACGCCCGGAATCGCGACCGGGTACTGGAAGGCCATGAAGAGGCCCTGGCGGGCGCGCTCGTCGGGATCTTCCTCGGTGAGGTCCTGGCCGTCGAGCAGGACCTGGCCCTGCGTGACCTCGTAGGCAGGGTGGCCCATGATGATGTTGGCCAGGGTGGACTTGCCGGCGCCGTTCGGGCCCATCAGCGCATGCACCTCGCCGCTCTTCACGGTGAGGTCGAGCCCCTTGAGGATCTGCTTCTCCTCGTCAACGGAGGCGTGAAGGTTTTTGATCTCGAGCGTGGCCATGTGGTGCGAAAGCTTCTCTGGGGTCCGGGAGGAGGGGTGGTCGGCCGGCGGAGACGAGGCCCGCCAAGGCCGTGCGGGGTGGGTGGTTAGGCCGTGACGACGGGCAGTTCGTCGCCGACCGGGCGACGGACGTTGAGCGCGCCGACTCCGCCGCGCTCGAAGGCGATGAGGTCTGCAAGCGTCGTCTGCTGCAGCGCTCGCACCACGCCGCCCTGGACTCGCGTCCACAGCAGCTTGGTGCCACACGGACTGGTATCCGCGATCTCGTGGTGAGAGCAGACGACCTTCTGGCCGTCGGTGCTGTCGTCGATGAAGCACGACATCGGGGCGATCGGGCCATCGAGAGCCGTGATCACCTCATCCATGCGGATCTCGCTGGGATCGCGCGACAGCAGGTAGCCGCCACGCGCTCCGCGGGTGGACTCCACAAAGCCGGCCTTGCGCAGGAGCGCGACGATGCGCTCCAAGTAGGCCAGCGGCAGGCTCTCGCGCTCTGCGATCGCCTTGAGTGCGACGGGGTCGCCGCCCTCTGCCTGACCGAGGTCGACGAGCAAGCGCACGCCGTACTCGGCTTTGGTCGTGAAGATCATCGACCCTAAGAGTAGCCGCCAGAGCGCCGAGAAGCCGATCGCAGCGGTCGGAATGGAGGCTCGTCACTCTCACGGGGCCCGACTGGGCACGAACGGGCTCCTGGACGACGCCGTTACGCGGGGGTGATGCGTCCTTGACCGCAGCGCCCCGAAGGAGGAGCCTGGCTGTTCTTCCAGCTCTCGGATCAACGCCTTCGCCATGCCCGCCCAGCCGCCCCACCTCGCCCTCGACCGGCGCACGTTCGTCAAGTCTGCAATCGGCGCCGCCGGCCTGTGGGTGCTCAGCGATCCGCTGCTCTCCCGTGCGCTTGCTGCCGTGCCGGGCGCCGCCGACGTCGCCTTCGCGCAGGGCATCGCCTCGGGGCAGGTCGACCAGACCGCCGCCACGCTCTGGACGCAGCTGAACGGCCTCACGGGCGCGTCGCGGCTCACCGTCGAGGTCGCCAAGGACGAGGCGTTCGCCAAGGTCGTCGCCCGTACCGAGGCGCTCGCCGACCCGGCCGCCGGCGGCACGGCGCGGGTGCGGATCGGCGGCAGCGCCCTCCAGCCAGGAGAGCGCTACTGGTACCGCTTTGAGACCGCCGACGGGGAGTCCTCGCCCGTCGGCCGGTTCCGCACGTCGCTCCCGCCGGACTCAAACGAACCGGTGAAGCTCGCGTTCTTCGCCTGCCAGGACTTTCTCTCCGGCAACTACGCGGCGCACCGCGACCTCGCCGAGCAGGACGTCGATCTGGTCGTCTGCCTCGGCGACTACATCTACGAGGACGCGTTCTTCGAGAACGCGGTGCGCAAGGTGCCCGAGACGCCCGACGGCACCGTCCGCACCTACGACGAATACGCCACCCAGTACCGCACCTACCACGGCGACCAGTTCCTAAAGGCCGTGCGCGCCAGCGCACCGCTCATCTCCATCTGGGACGACCACGAGGTCGAAGACAACTACGCCGCGAACCTGCCCGGCGGCAACAGCAAGAAGCGCGGTTCGCGGCCGATCCCGTTTGCCGAGCGACGCGCCAACGGCTATCGCGCGTTCTTCGAGGCGATGCCGGTGATCCGCGACGCGGCCACGCCCGACAAGATCTACGGCGCGACGCGCTTCGGGCAGGTCGACCTCCTCGCGCTCGACACGCGCCAGTTCCGCACGAACCAGGTCTGCAACCCCGGCGACACCTTCATCGGGCTCTGCGGCGACCTGTCGACGACGCGCCGCAAGACGAGCACGCTGCTCGGCACCGGGCAGCGCGACTGGCTGATCGACCGTTTGAAGACGTCGACCGCACCGTGGAAGCTGATCGCCAACCAGGTGATGATCCAGTCGCTCGACCTCGCCCCCGGTTATCCGCTCAACACCGACGCGTGGGACGGCTACGGCTACGAGCGCACGTTGATCGCCGACGCGATCGCCAAGCACGGCGTCAAAGACGTGGCGTTCTTCACCGGCGACATCCACACGTTCTTCGCCGGGTCGGTGACGCGCACCGGTCGCCACAAGTCGGTCTGGGTCGACGGCTACGGCAAGAGCGGCGCGCCCGTCGCGACCGAACTGGTCGTGGGGTCGATCACGTCGCAGGGCATCGCCGACCGTTTCGCGACGACCGAGTCGACGCGCAACGCTGCCGCCAAGGTGCTCGACCCGCTGATCCGCGGAGCCAACCCGCACCTGCGGTACTCGAATTCGGCCTACAAGGGCTACGGCCTGGCCGAGGCCACGAGCGGCGCGCTCAAGGTGCAGTTCCGGGCCGTGCGCGAGGTGCGCAAGGCCGACGCGCAGGTCTTCACGCTCGCGCGCTTTGAGATCCCGCGCGGCCAGGCCGTCGTGAACCAGATCGCGAGCGGGCCGATCGCACCGGCATCGCGTTCGCTGCGTGTAACGCAGCAGCAGGCCTCGCAGGCGCTGCAGCAGTTCACCGCAGCCCACTGACGTCGTCGACCAGCACTCCGAACAGGAGCCGCTCGACGATGGCCTGCACGTCGGCGAGCCGCTCGGGCTTGCCGCTGCGCAGGTGTCGTGACGTGAGCTCGACGACCGCGCCGACGACGCCCTGCGCGTCGTAGACGGTCGCGAAACGCGGACCGCCGGTGACGTCGGAGCCGCGCTCGGTCTCCTGGAACATCACCTCCGCAAAGGCCGTGAAGAGCTCGTCGCGCCGGGCGATCGTCGCCGGACCGCTGTTGAGTCCGTCGACGAGGATCGCCCGCGCCGCGACCGGCTCCTCGCCAACGATCGCGAGGAACGCGCCGAGCCCGGCGCGATGCCGCGCGGCGGCGTCGTCGCCGGCGTCGCGGGCAGCCTCGACGACGCGACGCAACGCGAGCTGCGCCCCGAGCTCGAGGAGCGCAAGGAAGCAGGCCTCCTTGTTGGCGAAGTGCGCGTAGAACGTCGCCTTCGACATCTTCGCCTCGCGGCTGATCGCCTCGGCCGTCGTGGCGGCGTAGCCGACTCGGACGACCACGGCGGCTGCGGCCCGCAGCAGCCGCTCGTGCTGCTCGCCGCGTCGGGTTCCCGCGTCTTGCCCGCGCCAGAGGCGGCCTGCTGTGGGCGTCGGGTCGCTGGTCACGTCGACGGCGAGGCTATCGCGGGCGCGCCACGAACTGAGCGCCCTTCGAGCCAAAACCTGAACGTTTGCGTTTTTCTGTGGTAGACCTGTCCCGTGTCTCCTTCGTCCTCCCCCCGCTCCGCACGCCGCGCTGCGCTTGCCGCTACGACGGCGCTCCTGGCCGCAGCCGCGCCCGCGAGCGCTGCCACCCGCGACGTCGTCGTCGTCGGCAACGCCTTCGGCGGCACCGTCTCCTTCCTCGACGGCTCGACCTTCCAGAACCTCGGCTCGATGAACATCGCGCCCGACCGCGCAGCACGCAAAGCCGCGCTCCTGAACTTCAACCTCGTCAACACGGTGCAGTGGGAGGTTGTCAAGAACCAGAAGGGCGGCGAGAACTACATCGACGACATGGCCCTCAGCTCCGACGGCAAGACGCTCATCGTGTCGCGCGGGATCCTGCAGGACGTCGTCGCCTGGGACATCGCCACGAAGAAGGTGAAGTGGAAGGCGGAGACCAAGAGCGCCAACGCCGACCACATGGCGATCTCGCCCGACGGCAAGCGGATCCTCGTGTCGGCCAGCTCGATCGGCTACACGCACGTGTTCGACACCGAGACGGGCAAGAAGATCACGTCGATCGGCGCGGGCGACTTCCCGCACGGCGTCGACTTCTCCGCCGACGGCCGGCGGATCTACATCGGCAGCATCGGCACCACCTACCTGCCGTACGCGCTCAACGGCCAGAAGGGCGACCGCCAGCTCACCGTGGTCGACGCGACGACCTACAAGACGCTCAGGGTCCACAGGTTCCAGGCCGGTGTGCGCCCCACGGTGATCAGCGCCGACGAGTCCAAGGCCTACCTCCAGCTCTCGTACCGCCGCGGCTTCATCGAGTTCGACCTCGCCACGGGCAAGACCTCGCGCGAGTTCAACACGGCCGGCACGCTGGCAGGAAACGCGCTGTTCCCCGACCGGCTGCCGGCGAACTCGATGCACCACGGCCTGGCCATGAACGCGGCCGAGACTAAGCTCTGCAACGCCGGCACGATCGACAACCAGATCCAGATCGTCGACCGAGCCACGCTCACCGCCACGTCGACGGTCGGCGGCTTCTCGAAGCCGTACTGGTCGCAGAACGACCGCACCGGCAACCTGTGCCTCGTGTCGAACAGCACGGGGAACTACGTGTCGGTGATCTCCTACGCGACCGGCCAGGAGGTCAAGCGCGTGCCCGTCGGCCGCTACCCGCAGCGTGAGCGGCTCGGCGCCGTCGACACCGCAGCGCTCGCCACGCTCTCTCCAGCAGCGGGCTAAGCCAACGCTTGGGGGAGGCGAAACGGCGGTGGGTGGCGCGGGGGACAGCCGCGCCGCTCACCGGCTTGCCGCCCTATGCGCCGCTGTTGCCGCGGCGCGAGAGCTTCGCCCACAGCCAGCCCACGGCGGCGCCGGCGACAAACGTGATCGCGAGGGCGAGGATCAGCGGCGTCTGGATCGGGTCGCCGAAGATCCACTTGACCTCGACGTTCTGGCTGTTGAAGACCGCGAAGAGCGCCACCAGCGCGCCGATCACCACGAGCAGGACGCGCTTGAACGTGTTGGTGGTGCGGCGGACGACGCCGGGGCCGTCGCGCTCCACGCGGTCGGCGGGGTGCGCGGGCCGCTCGGCAGGCCGCGGCTGCGCGGGGCTGGGCTTGGTCGACTCGGGCGGCTGGGTCATGGTCCCAACCTAGAGTGCCGCGGCGATCCTGCGTCGCAAGAGGCACTCGGCTGTAAGCAGCCGTTCAGGCTTTGACCTGGCGCGCGCGATCCGAGCAACGGCCGCGCGGCGCCCGAACCGCCTAGTTGCGGTTGCCCGCGAACGCGAGGATGAAGTAGAGGAGCTGGCCGAGCGCGCTGATGAAGCCGGCGACGTAGGTGAGCGCGGCGGCGTTCAGCACCGCCTTGGCCCCCGGCATCTCCGATGGCTGGAGCAACCCCTGCTGCTCGAGGGCCACGAGTGCACGACGCGAGGCGTCGAACTCGACCGGCAACGTGACGAGCTGGAAGAGCACGACCGCCGCGAAGAGGCCGATGCCGACGAGAAACAGCGCCGTGCCGAACGAGCTGGCCGCGAAGATCAGGCCGCCGACGGTGGGCCAGATCCAGACCGAGGCGCCGATGTTGGCGTAGGGCACGATCTTCTGGCGGATCCGCATGGGCCCGTAGCCCTTGGCGTCTTGGATGGCATGGCCGGCCTCGTGCGCGGCCACACCGAGCGCCGAGATCGACGACGTCGCCCCGACGGCGGCCGACAGGCGCAGCGTCTTGCTCGTCGGGTCGTAGTGGTCGGTCAGCTGGCCGTCGATCGCTTCAATCGACAGGCCCGGAAGCCCGGCCGTCTGCAGCACGGCCTGAGCGGCCTGCGCTCCCGACATCCCGTTGGCGGGCCTCACCTCGCCGTACTTCGCGAAGGTTCGCTTGACCTTGTTCTGCGCGTAGAGACCGAGCAGAAGCGGGGGAACGGTGAAGATGATCCAAAGCCACATTTCGTCTCTCCACCGTAGCCCCTTTTACGGCGCGTGAGCCCCGGTTCCGCCGCCCGCTGCAGCAAAACGAATACGGCGTGCCACCGGATCGGCCTCGGTCAGCGTGAGCAACGCCCGCGTGCCCGCGCGCAGGCCGGCGCCCTCGGCCCGCGCTCGCACCGGCGGGTCGACGATCCGGATCTCAGCGCCCTTGCCAGCCGCTTCGACCACGGCCGCCTCGAAGGTCTCGCCCACCCGCGGCTGGAGCACGATCGCCTCGGCCAGATCCACGACGCAGCGGCCAGCCGACCCTGCCCGACGGCCACTTGCGGTCAGCAGCTCGGGCAGCCGTGGGAGCGCCTCGGTGACCCAGGCCGGCGCCGGCACCCCGACTTCGGCGGCGAGCGCCGCCTCCGTCGCGTAGCGGTCACCGAGACGCCGCAGCGGCGCCGTGACGTGCGCGTAGAAGGCGGCGACCGCCGAGTGCACGGCGTCGCCCGGGAGCGGCAGCTCACCGAGCAGCGGCAGGTAGCCAGCGCCGCGCAGGAGCGCGCGCGAGCGGTCCATCAGCGCGAGGTCGGCCGGGTTGGACGGGTCGAGCGAGGCCAGGCACTCGGCGAGCGTCGCGGTGGCGGGCCAGGCCACACCGAGCGCCTGCGCGGCGGTCCGCAGCTGGTCGGCGGCCTCAGACGGAGCTGGCGGCAGGGTGCGCAACAGGCCAGAACTCGCGCGGAGCATGATCCCCGCCGCGGCCCGCCCAGTCAGGAGCGAGAGCTGCGCGTTCCAGTCCTCCAGCGGGTTGCGCGGCACCCAGCTGAGGTGCCACGCGTCGGAGCCGCCACCCTCGTCGGCACGGACGAGCTCCTGCGCCGACTCGTGCAGCTCGATCGCGCCGCGGCGTCGCGCGGCCGCCGCCAGCACCGGGCCAAGGGCCGCCAGCGCGGCGATCTGCGGGTGCGGGGTACCGGCGTCGAGCTGCGTCTGCGCAGACGCGTAATCGAGCTGCGCGGTCGAGCGGACGGTCGCACGGCGCACGACGGTCCCGAGGAGTTCGCCCGCCGCGTCGAGCGTGAGCGTCCACAGCACGGCGAGCCGATCGACGCCGGGGAGCAGGCTCGCGGCGTCCTCCGACAGCGCTGCCGGATGGAGCGGGACGCGTGCTCCCGGGAGGTAGACCGTCTCGCCGCGGCCCTGCGATTCGCGGTCGATCGCACCGCCAGGACGCACGTGCGCGGCAACGTCGGCGATCGCGTAGTGCAGCACGAAGCCGGCGTCGAGGGCCCCTCGCTCGATCGCAAAGGCCTGGTCGAGGTCGCGGCTGCCGAGCGGGTCGAGCGTCACGAGCGGCAGGTCCGTGCGGTCCTCGCGTGGCGCGCCAGGGGTGAGCCACGCCGCAGCGCCCGGGTGGCCGCCCTCGCTGACGCCTTCAGCCTCGGCGACCGCATCGTCTGGGAAACGCTCCGGCAGCTTCAACTCGGCGCGGATGGCGGCGATGCCGGCAGCGAGTTCGTCGGCCGCGACGGCGCTCGCCGCGACCGCGATTCTCGGCTCCGCCATCGCGTCAGCTGCCGGGGAACTCGACGAGCTCGGCGAGCACGACGCGGTCGCGACCGGCGCCCTTGGCGGCGTACAGCGCACTCTCGGCTTCGCGCAGCAGCGCGTCAACGCTGTCGTGCTCACCCATCGGGGCGACACCCGCGCTCACCGTGAGGCGCGCGGTGATGCCGCTGTGCTGGCCGCGCAAGGCCTCGCCCACGCGCTCGGCAAAGGCGCCCGCCTCGTCGGCGCCGATGCCCGGCATGACGGCGACGAACTCCTCGCCGCCGATCCGCGCAATGAGGTCGGTCGGGCGCGACTGCGTCTGCAGGGTCTCCGCGAAGCCGCGCAGGGCTTGGTCGCCCGCAGCGTGGCCGTGCGTGTCGTTGAGCTGCTTGAAGTGGTCGATGTCGAAGATCACGAGCGCCAGCGGCGTCTGGTCGATCTGGGCGCGGCGCACGAGCCGTTCGGCGACCTGCTCGAAGGTGCCGCGGTTCGCGAGACCGGTCAGCCCGTCCGTCGAGGCGATGCGCCCGAGCTCACTGATCAGGTGGTCGCGGCCGTCGCGCAGTCCGCGGG
>JAEZDB010000248.1 GCA_023429855.1 Actinomycetes bacterium | reverse complement strand
GCCGCGGACTGCTCGAGGGCGACCAGGGCGGACGGCGCCACGGACCGGGCGTGCTCGGTGACCGCGCGCACGGACTCGCGCTGCCACCAGCGAAGGGCGCGGGCCGTGGCGGGGTCGAGCCGGCCGGAGGACTCCGCGGCCTCGAGCTCGGCGTCGAACCGCTGCGACACGACGTCGACGCGCGCGTCGATCAACCCCGACACGAGGTCGCGGAAGGCGGCCTCGCGTGCGCGCGGATCGGTGGTCACGCCGCGAGAGTAGGGCAGCGGCGACGGGGCGGCACCCGCGGAGCCGGGGCGTTGCTCCGAACGGGTGAGGCCCAGACCCGAGCGGATGAATCGTGACCCGGCGGGTAGCCCGGGCCGTCCGATTCGCCCCCGGGCCCGCCCCGAGCGGCCGGGAGGGCTCGCGCCGCCCCGCGCAGGCCCCGGGAGCACCCGTTCCGAACGGGGATCCGGGCCCGCGGACGGGCTGACGTCCGGCTGATCAACATCTCGGTGCCCGGTCCCAGATGCCTCGTTTCTCGCTCTCCGTCACACAAGTAGGGCTGATGTGACTCTGCGTAGCTGACCCACCACTTGACGCGACGCCGCAGGCCCCCTTCACTGCTCCTCGGCAGTCGAGGATCTTGGTCGGCCGCCGGACAACTGAAGAGTGCGGGACGGGGATCGGCAGCAGGGTGGATCACGGCTCAAACTGCACGGCCTGTCACACGGCAATGCCGCAATGACTGCCTTACTCCCAGCGGAGCGGATCAAGCACGAGCTACCAGCGGTGCTCGTGACTCGATTCCTGGAGTGGTGCCCCCATGAAGAAGATCGCGACGATCGTTGAGCGCTTCCTCACCGAGCCTGGCGTCGGCTGGCGCTGATCCCCTCGCTGCCGATCCCCGTCCCGCGCTCTTCCTTCCCCAGGAGTGCGATGCAAGGGCTGCCGCGCGTGGCGCAGGTGTACGTCCTCGCCGTCCTCGCGACGGCCGCGGGCGTGCTCGCCGGTGCCCTGCTGCAGACCTCGAGTTGGGTGGGTGTCCTCACCTTCGCCGTTCTCTTCGTCGTGTGCGACTCCGCGCCCGTTCCTTCTGGTTCCAACACGCGCTTCACCATCACGGTGACCCAGCCCGTCGCGATCGCCGCATTCGTCGTGCTCGGGCCGTGGGGCGCGGCCATCGTCGCCGCCGCCGTCCTCGTCGACTTCGCGCCCATCCCGCCGATCAAGCGTCTTTTCAATGCGGCGCAGCTCTCGCTCGCCACCTTCGGCAGCGGCGTCACGTACGTGCTCCTCGGAGGGCCGGCCGAGCTCGAGCCCGGCCATTTCCCGTTGGTGGCGCTGCCCATCGTCGTCGCCGGATTCGTCTACACGATCCTCAACGTCACGCTGGTCGGCTTCGTGCTCCGGTTCGCCGAGCAGATGTCGTTCGCCAAGGCATTCGCGCAGCTCAACAGCCGCGCGATGGGCCCGTCGCTCGCGTACAGCGCGCTCGGCCTGCTGATCGCCGTGATGTGGCAGCAGGTCGGCCCGCTGGCGATCGCGCTGGTGCTGCTGCCCCTGTTCGTCGCCCGCTGGGCGATGGCCCAGTACGCCGCCGAGCGCGCCGCTTACCAGGCGACCATCCGCACCCTCGTCCAGGCGGTCGAGACCAAGGACGCCTACACCCGCGGTCACAGCGAGCGCGTCGCTCGGGCCAGCGTGATGATCGCGACGCAGCTCGGCATGAGCGAGGACCGCACCAACGCCATCGAGTACGCAGGCACGCTGCACGACGTCGGCAAGCTCGGCGTCCCGACCTCGGTGCTGCAGAAGGCCGGCAAGCTCACCGACGAGGAGTTCGACGCGATCAAGTCGCACCCCACCCGGGGCCGCGAGATCGTGCGCGACATCCAGTTCCTCGACGAGGCGCTCGAGGGCATCTACCACCACCACGAGCGTCTGGACGGCCGCGGCTACCCGATGGGTCTGTCCGGCGACCAGATCCCGGAGTTCGCGCGGATCATCTCGGTGGCCGACGCGTTCGACTCGATGACCTCCACGCGTTCCTACCGCGGGGCGCGCAGCGTCCCCGAGGCGGTCGAGGAGCTGGAGCGCTGCAAGGGCACGCAGTTCGACCCGGTCATGGTCGAGGCGATGATCCGTGCCGTGGCCGACGTCGGCTGGGACCCGGCCAAGCCGCCGACCGCCGCCGAGATCGCCGCCCAGAACTCGTTCACGATCGACGACGACGACCCGATGATCGACGTTCCGAGCCAGGTGCGGCCCTGATGTCGGCGCTCGGCTCGCGCGTCGAGGAGCCCGGCGTCCGCACGTCGATCCTGCTCGCGACGATCGCGCTGCTGCTCGGCGTCGCGGCGGTGTCGGCGTCGGCCAGCGCCGGCATGGACCGCCCGCAGGTCGCCATCGCGTTCGCGGTGTTCATCGCGCTCGGCGAGTTCGTGCGCGTGCAGCTCCCCAACGACCGCGAGGCCGCGCCTTTGGGCGCCGCCGGCGCGCTGGCGTACGCGCTGCTGCTGGACTTCGGCGGCGAGCCGGCCGCTCACTTCGGCTACCAGGTCGTGGCCGGCACGGCCGGGGC
>JAEZDB010000190.1 GCA_023429855.1 Actinomycetes bacterium | reverse complement strand
CCCGGATCGGCACCCCGCGGGGGCGGCCCCACGGCCGCCGCACGCACCAAATCCAGAACCGTCGTCGTCGCAGCAGCGCTCGTCGCCAGCGCCGCCGCGTCACTCGCAGCCACGCCAGCGGCGTGGGCGGGGACCTACAAGGTGTCGGTCTGCAAGACGCCCGGTGGCGTCTCCGTGCCACTCGACGCGGCCACGTGGACGCGGCAAAACGACAGGCCGTTCTCCGCCGCCGACGAGAACTGCGGGGCCGGACAGCCGATCGCGCTGTTCATGGGAACTCCGGGGGCGCCCGGCAGCTACCTGTACGGGCGTGCTGCGACGTGGAGAGCGAGCTTTCGCCCGATGAAGCTGCGGGCGCTGACGGCGCGCCGATTTGTTTCAACGACGGCGCTCAGCGGTGATACTTCAGCAACGCCGGAGTACAGGCTCGAGGCGACCGAGGATGGGGTCGAACCTACCGTGCTCGAATCGTGTGCCGTGGCGTTCGGCTGCGCTGGTCGAGGTGAGCAGCGCTTGGGCGACGACGCGCGCAACGAAGAATCGTGGAACGTAGGCGGCGACCGCGACGGGCTCGACGTCTATGTCCACTGCGGAGGCAGCGGCTATTGCGTCAACGGGGGCGGACGCGAGCGGATCATCGCCGCGTTCCCGCGGATGGCGCTCACGCTGGAAGATACGACCCCTCCCGCGTTGACCTTCAGCAGCACGACGGTCGGCAACCTGCTGGACGCCGGGCAGCACTCGGGAATCCGCAACTACCGGTTCACCGCCACCGACAGCGGGTCAGGGCTGTACGAAACGGTCGTCTCGATCGACAACGCCGTGGTTGCCCGGTCGCAGCCCGATACCAACGGCGGCAAGTGCCAAGACAAGGGCCAGTTTGGCGGCCCCGACTACTTCGTGGTGCGTCCGTGTCCGACGACGCCGCTGGAGATCGCGCTGCAGGTCGACACCACCAGGGTGCCCGACGGCAAGCGTCACGTGACGGTCGACCTCGTCGACGCAGCGGGCAACGCCTTTCGAGCCTTCGATCGAGACATCTTGGTCGAGAACGTGCCGCCGCCGCGGAACTTGGCGAAGCCGACGATCACCGGGGTGGCGGCCGAGCTGCGCCCGAACGACAAGCTCATCGCGTCTCCCGGAGTCTGGGACGGAGGAGGTGTGCCGTTCAAGCTGGCCTATCGCTGGCAGCGCAGCCCCGACAACGGCGTCAACTGGGCCGACATTCCAAACGCAACTGGCCCGGACTACACGCTGCTGAGCGACGACACCGGGTCACGCGTTCGAGTAGTCGTCAGCGCGGCGTCATCGGAGGGGACGACGGTCGCGTACTCGGAGGCGACGTCAATCGTGAAATCTGGCGGAATCGTCGCTGGTATCCCAGGCCCCCCTGGCAGCCCTGGCTCTCCCGCACCAGATCCCGGCGCGCCTACGACGGCGCAGCTGGTCCTCGATCGCGAGCAGCGCACGGTCGACATCAAGTACGGCGCCAAGATCGTCATCACCGGGCGGTTGATCGACGCCGATGGGCAGCCGATCGCCAACGCCGAGGTCGACGTCTTCGAGCAGCTCGTGCTTACGGCCGCGCCATGGTCGAAGATCGGATCGGTCACGACCGACAGTCAGGGCGGCTACGTCTACCGGCCAAAGACAACCGCGAGCCGTCGCTTGCGATTTGCGTTCGCCGACAAGCGCGATGCTGCGAACTATCGCGCCACGCGTGAAGTCTTGGTCTCCGTTGAGGCGGCGATGTCGATCAAGGCCAAGCGCCGGGTGGTGAATCCCCGCGGTGTGATCAGGCTCAAAGGCCACGTCACGATCGACAACCTGCCGAAGGGCGGAACCTGGGTCGAGGTCCAGGTGCTCGATGGCCGCGTTTGGCGAACGGTCGGGACGCGTCGAACGAGTTCGCGCGGCCTGTGGACCTTCAACCATCGACTTCGGCAGTCGGCAGGCGTCACGTTCAAGTTCCGGTCTCGGCTCCGCGTCATCGGCGACGTTGCGTCGTCAGAGGCGAAGAGCTCGCCGGTCAAAGTTCGGATTCGCTGATGCCGCTGAAGGGACGACCTGGTGGCGGCGGCTGGCGCCGCCGTGGCTGGCGCCGGCTGGAGCAGGCGGCAGGCATCGCGATCGTGAGCCTGCTGCTGAGCGCGGGGCCAGCAGCAGCCGAGCAGCAGCCGGCGATCCTCGAGGCGTATGGGCTCGACTGGATCGAGCGGATCAAGGAGGACGCCTGGGCCGAACCCAAGGAGCGGCGGCCCGTGGTCTGCCTCCTGGATACGGGTGTCGCCGTCACGCCAGACACGCCCGCGGATAATCCCCTAGGGCCGATCGTCGCTCGCCTGAGCCTCGAAGATCCGGCAGACCAGCCGATGGGCGCGCCGCCCCTCGGACTCCCGCAGGGCGACAGCTGGACGCACCTGCATGGCACGCGGATGGCGGCCATCATCGGGGCGCCTCGCAACGGGGAAGGCACCGTGGGCGTCTTTCCGCAGGTGCGCATCGTTTCCGTACGCGTCACCGTGGGCACGGAGACGTTCATCACGCCTGCCGATGTCGTTCATGGCGTGCGCAGGTGTCGCCGCTGGGCTGAGACTGAGAAGGTCCGCGTCGGCGCGGTCGTCATGGCCGAGTCGAACTACGACCAGCGCGATGTCGACGAGAGTCGGTGGACGACCGCTGCGGCGGATGCCGCACAATCAGGGGCCCCGCTCGTAGCCGCAGCGGGTAACGACCCTGAGGCCCGCTTGATGGCACCGTCGACGGTTGCGAGCGTGTTTTCCGTGGGCGCCGGTGACGGAGGCGGGAGTCGTTGCGGATTCGTCGCCGACACCAATGCGGGCAAGCTCTTGGGGCCGGGCTGCGGCGCAAACTGGCCCGCCGGATCGAGCTCGGCCACGGCCGTCACCGGAGCGGTCGTGGCCGTGATGGCGACCCTTCTGCCCGACCTCGGCGCTGAGGCGCTCGTCAAGCTCGTGCAAGACGCAGGCGTCACGGCCCCTGACGGGTCGCGCCGGCTGTCCGGCACCGGCTTGGCGGCGTGGTTCCCCTCGAAGATCCTGCCGCGGCCCGCAGCGCCGGGTACGCCGGGCATCGCCGTCACGGGCGAGGGCCGGACGGCACCGGCCGACAAGGCGGAACCGCGCTTGCGGCTCATCCGCCCCAAGGTACGAGCACGCTGGAATCGCGGACGTGTCACCGTCACCAGGAGGGATCGTCACACGTCTGGCGTCTTTTGTGTCACGCTCGGAACGCAAGCGCCAGCGCACGCCGTCTGTGGCAGGCGGCGGGTGCTCTCGATCAAATCGAAGCGCAAACCCCCACGCGTCGTCGCGTGGATCGAAAGTAAGGACCGGGCAACGTGGCGATCACTCAGAACCACGTCTCGCGTTTCGCGCTAGGCCTGCTCGCGGCGCTGCTGTGGCTCGGCGTCGGAGGGGGCTCGGCGTTTGCTGGCGAGTACGAGGTGCGGTCGTGCGCCGCGTCGTCGGCGAAGCGCAGCGACGCCTGGGTCGCGACGGTCGACGCCGGGCGTCCGATCGAAGCGCTCGACTGGTGCGTCTCCGGTCAGCAGGGCACCGACGGCGAAGTCGTCTTCTCTTCGGCGAGATTCGTCAGGCCGATTCTGCCTCCTCCGGGGCCGGCGTTCGGTCCGGCTGGCCGAGCGGCCGGCCTGACCTTCGTCGCCCCGCCTGGCGCAACCCTCAAGCGGATCGACTACCGCCGTGACCTGCAGTCGCTTGATCAGAGCTGGCAGGTGCAGCTTCGATCCGGTGCAGCCATTGTTGAATCCTGCGAGGTGCCGCTCGGGCACTACGTGTGCCCAGACCTTTATGGCGGAAACCCCACCTTTGATCTGGCGGCGGGGACGTCGGAGCTCGATCTGGCAGCGTGGTGCATCGTCGGTCCGTGCCCGTACGGAGCTGGACCGCTCGTCGAGTTCGCCGCGGTGATCTATTCATCGGTCGTGACCGTCGAAGAGCACGGCGCACCGGCCGTCGGCGCGCCTAACGTAGCGGGGCTCTCGAACGGCTGGATCGGTACCGGCGCGGCGTCGGCGTCGCTCGCCGGCTCAGACCAGCTCGGGCTCCGGCGTTTGGAGCTGGTCGAGGACGACGCAGTTCTCGCGACGCTGACGAAGAGCGGCTGCGTGGACTGGAGCATCTACCCGTGTTCGGAGCCAGGTGCTGGACTCAGTCCGGCGTTCAGCGGCACGGTCTCCCTGAACGCGATTCCCGAGGGCGAGCACGTCGTCCGGGCGCGCGCGACCGATGCCGCTGGCAATACCGCGCTGAGTGCGCCGGTGACGCTGAAGGTCGATCGCACTCCGCCGGTAGCGGTGGGGTTGAGCGAGGGAGGCGTGGCGAGTGCTCGTACCCGAGAGTTCAGCTGGTTCGTGCCGCTCGGCGGGTCGCCGATCGTGACCACGCGCGTAAGGGTCTGCACGGGCCGTGGCGCGCCGTCGAGTTGTCGCTGGGAGCCGGCCACCGCCGACGGCCCCTTGCTCATCGACACGGGCGAGGACGGCGACGTCACCACGGCGCAGATCGAGATGACGGATCAGGTGGGCAACGTCGGGATCACGTCGGCGGTCGAGTATCGGCGTGATGCGTCGGCGCCTGCCCCGCCGCAGCTGACGGTCGAAGCGGGGAGCGGAGCGAGGCGCGCCCTCACCGTGACCGCGCCCGACCCCGACGTCGCCGAGTACATCGTGCGCGTGTGCTCCGCGTCGGGTTGCACGGAGCAGCGGCGCGCGCCGAGCGCCCGCATCGAAGTGCAGCTACCGGGGCCGGCGAGTTATCGCGTTGAGGTCGCGCTGGTCGACCGCGTCGGCAACGTCGGCGCGGCCGCCGCCGCGAATATCGACTACGCGCAGCCGCTGCGCGCCACCGAGCTGGCGCTGAAGTCGCCGAAGAAGCTGCCTCGCCTCGGCAACTCCCTCACGCTCAAGGGGACCATCGCGCCTGGTGCAGCGTCGAAGATCACTGCGAGGGTGAAGGGGCGCCCGGCGGGCCGCAAGCGCGACGTCACCTACAAGGCGTCGGTCAAGCCGAGCAAGGCTGGGAAGTGGAGCGTGCGCGTCAAGCTGCCGCGTGGGGTGAGCCGTCGCCGCGGCGTTCTCGTCACCGTGACGGCGACGCCGGCTGCCGGCTTCTCGCCAGCTGCCGTCACCCGCCGCGTCCGCCGATAGGCCCCGGGCGGCGGCGATCCCGCCGCGCTGAGGTCGCCGTCTTCGGCGCCCGCCTCAGCGGTCGCTGGCGC
>JAEZDB010000180.1 GCA_023429855.1 Actinomycetes bacterium | reverse complement strand
GCGTCGAAGAGCAGCCCGGCGACCGTGCCCGTGTGCGCCACGCAGACCCCGAGGGCCCCGAGCCGCTCGGCGTGCGGCTGGAGCAACCCAAACGTCGGGCTCGGCAGGAACGCCTCGTTGAGCTGCGCCGAGCGCGTCGCCTGCTCGGCGAACGCGGCTGCGTCGCGCCGATCAACCGCCGCGTCGAGCTGTGCGAGCAAGTCCGCGTAGTCCGCAGCCAACTCCGCCTGACCCTCGAACTGCGCGCCCGCGGTCGCAAAGCTCGTCGGCGGGATCGCCATGACGACCAGGAACTGCGGCCACCAGTCCCAGGTGCGCACGCGCGCGCCCGTGCGCGGGTTCGACGCTGCGACGCCGTCGTACATGATCCCGTCGGTCGGCTCGATGGCGGCCGCCAGCTCGGCCAGCTCCTCGGGCCGGAGCGGCAGCCCCGCGGCCGACGAGAGCGCGCGCGCCGCGGCAACGATGTCGGCCGTGCTCGACGCCATGCCCTTACCGACGTAGAGCCCCGACCGGTGCTCGACCGTGATCCGCGACGGCGCCAGCTCGACCAGCTCGGCCGTCCGGCGCAGCGCCCGCTCCAGGTACGCCGACTCCACCGGGACGCCCGCGACCGACAGCGTGTCGGCCGGCTCGACGACCACCTCGATCGCCGTCCCGCGGTCGATCGGGCAGGTCACCACGAACGGGGTGCCGTCGGGGAGGACGCCCTGCGCCAGTTCTCCGCACGTGCCGGACGCGGTACCGCGGGCACGTCGCGAAGACGGCGTCGATGGCGGAACGGGCAGCGGCATGGGGGAGGGGAGTGTACGCCGCCGCCCCGCCCCGCTTTGCCGATGCCGCGCCCCCGCGGCGTGGGGCATGATGGGTCGGTGACTGACGACGCCGGCGCTCCGATCGACGACGAATCCTGGCCCGCCCTGCGCGACTGGCTCGACGACACCGGCAACCTCGTCGACCTCGTCGAGGCCACCGACGCCGACGGCGAGGCCGCGCTGGCCTCGCTCGACGGCACCGGCGAGGAGACGGCCCTCGGTGCGATCGTCCGGCATACCGCGGCTGTGGTCGTCGACGACTGGCTCGTGCTGCTCGGCGCCGGAGGCAACGGCATTCCAGGCGTCCGCGAGATCAACGGCCGTGTCGACGGAGCGGTCGGCGCGATCCCCGGCGCGCTGGTCGTCGCCGTCGACCGGCTCGGCGGCGCGTTTGCGCTCAACGGCGGCGGGCTGCCCGAGGGCGAAGTCGGCGAGATCTGCTACCTCGCGCCCGACGACCTCGAATGGATGGCGTGCGGCTTCGGTTACACCGCGCTGCTCGAATGGGCGTTCGACGGCGACGTCGAAGGCTTCTACGCCGACCTGCGCTGGCCGACCTGGCGCGAGGAGTCGGCGGCACTGCGGCCGGGACAGGCCTTCATTGCGTTTCCGCCGCCGTGGGAGGTCGACGACGAGCCGACCACCGACGCGGCCGCGCACCCCGCGGAGGTCACGCGCAAGGCCGTGTCGCTCCAAGAGGCCTGGGGTGTGGTCCTGTCGACCTCGCTGCGACGAGGAACCTGGGCGCTCGCCGGAGGAGGCAGCTGACATGCAACTCGAAGACTTCATCCAGTCGACGCCGGACTTCCCTGAACCGGGGATCCTTTTCCGCGACTTCACGCCGCTGCTGATGAACGGACCGGCCCTCGGGCACGCGATCGACGGCATGGCCGAGCTGATGGCGCCGCTGCAGCCGGATTACATCCTCGCGCCCGAGGCGCGCGGGTTCGTGTTCGGTCCCGCGATTGCGCGGGCCGTGAACGCCGGGTTCTTGCCGGCCCGCAAACCGGGCAAGCTGCCGCCCGAGACGATCTCGCACGCCTACGACCTCGAGTACGGACAGGCCGAGCTGCAGATCACGCCGTTCGAGCAGCTCGCGGGCGCGCGGGTCGCGATCCACGACGACCTGCTGGCGACCGGCGGCACCGTCGACGCCCTGGCGCAGCTCGCGCTACGGGCGGGCGCTGAGGTCGTCGGCGCGGTGTTCCTCATCGAGCTCGAAGCGCTCAGCGGTAGGGCGCGCTTGGCCGAGCATGCCCCGGCCGACGCGATCCACACCCTCATTCGCTACTGAGCAGGCAAAACGCGGTTGCAGCGCCCAACGCTCTCACCGTCTAGTCGAGGATGAGGTTCGTGGCAAGAAGGGCGCCGTATGCAGGCGAAAGGCCGCTCGGGTGGTGGCGCGCGGCGTTTCCGCGCCGCGGCGCTAGCTTGAACGCCGTGGACTTCCCTCTCGTCGGCGCCTCGGTCCTGCTGCGGCCATTCACCTTGGCCGACGTGCCGGCGGCGCACCTCGTCTACAGCGACCCCGCCGTGATGCGTTTCGTCGGGCACGGCGCGGTCGGCTCGATGTCGGGCACCGAGTCGATGCTGCGGCAGTACATGGCCCACCAGCGCACGCACGGGTTCGGGTTTTGGGCGGTCATCGATCGCGCAACCGGCACGCTGATCGGCGACGCCGGCCTCGCCCGCACGATCGACGGCGAAGTCGAGATGGGCTACACGCTCGGCCAGGCTTGGTGGGGCCGGGGGCTCGCCACGGAGGCGGCGCAGCTGTGCGTCGACGCGGCGCGCGAACTCGGGGTTCCGCGGCTTCGCGCGCTGGTCGAAGAGCCGAATCTCGCCTCGCGCAACGTGCTCGAGAAGCTCGGATTCGAGCGGGACGGCGTCACGATGGCGTTCGAGCGCGAGCACCTCGTCTACCGCCTCACGCTCTAGGCAGCACCAAGCCGACCGCCGCCACGGAGTGCGGCCGGACGCCCAGTGCAACGAGGCGTTTCGCCGGTCCCCCGACGAGGTAGCCGCAGATCCCCGGCGTTGGTAATCGGATCTCCAGGGCCTCCGCTGGCTGGTCGTCGCACCGATATGCGCCAGATTCGGTCAATCGTGTGACGCCAGACCGGTCTTTTCTTCGATAGCGTGTGTTCATGTGTGATGCCAGGCACGTTTGCCTGGCGTTGTCCGTCTCAAACCGGAGTCCCTCTTTGTCCGCCACCTGTCCCACGCCTGGCCGATCGCTCGGCGCACGCCTGCGCCGCGCCGCCGGTGTCTCGCGCCCTCTTGCGGCCCTTGTCGCCTCGACGGCGCTCTTCGGCATCGCGCCGAGCGTCGCCTCGGCGGCGAACGCCGATGAGGTCCAGCTGACCGGCGTCTTCGCGGCGCCGATCTCGAACACGGAGCAGCGCTGCACTCCTGAGCCGAACGATCGCTTCGTCTACAGCACGGACGGTCCAGTCACGGGGACCGGAACCGCGATGTCGGTCGGCTACGGCGACGCTATCGCTTACCCGGGGGCGGTCAATTATCAGCCTGGTAACCGCCTCTCGTCAGGCGACATCACGTTCCAGCGCCAAGCGGGCGCGGTCAACGATTTGTGCTTCGGCTTCACCCTGTCGCCCAATGTTGAGCCGGCGGTCGTGAAGAGTGCTTCCTCCGGGAACAGCGGTCAGCGGTTCCAGGATTCGCCGGCCCTCGCGGTTGTCCCTGGGACGGCCGTCTGGACTGATCGCCTTGATCACGATGACCTGAAGTCCGCCACGATCACCATGCCTGCCGGATTTGCGGGATCGCCCGATTGGGCCGAGCAGTGCACGGATGAGCAGTTCGGCCTCGACAACTTCAAAACCGTTACTTGCGCGCCTGAAACCCTGGCCGGCACGGTATTTGCCCGCATAACCGCGGCGCTCAAGAACTCGGACGGCAACGGCGCTCGTTCGCATCTGGTTGCTGGTGGATTCGCGGACACGACTGGGGTGCCGCTGAACGACGGTGGCTACGTCTACAACCTTACGCACGGTCCAAATGAGCTGGCGCGCCTTGGTGTCGCGATTCAGCCGGTCTCCGGTATCGCCCCGGCCAAGTTCACTGTCTCTCTGCGTCTGACGTCCGATGGCCGAGTCCAGACCACGGTGAACGATGCTCCGTACTACGCGTACGATCTCTATGACGTCGTGGACCTCGAGGACGCTGGCGTGACAGAGGACGATCCCGCCTACGGGACGCTGTTGCCCGGCGCCGTGAGGTCGCCGATCTATCTGGAGTCCTTTGCGATTCGCGCGTTCGGCTCCAAGCAGGGCCGCGACATGCAGCAGGACTTCGTCGAGTGGGGCACCGACTGCACCAACCCGATCAAGGCTCGCGCTGAGGTCGAAACTCGCCTCGGTGCCAAGTCTGCGCTTGACTCCAACTCATTCACCATGACCGGCTGCGACACGCTGCCGTTCATGCCGACGCTCGAAGTCAAGGCTTCCGAGAAGAAGCCGGGCGTCCCGACGGGCGTCGAGGTCAAACTGGCCCTCGGCCAGACCAACTCCGGTCCGAAGTCGGCGCTCCTCAAGAACGCTGAAGTCACCCTCCCGGCGGGCCTCGAGATCGGCGCCCAGGTTGCCTCCGGCGACGCTGGCCTCAAGCTGTGCTCGGCCGCGCAGTTCGCGAAGGACTCCTCCGCGGCGAACTCCTGCCCGGCCGGTTCGGAGCAGGGCGACGTCACGATCGTGACGCCGCTGCTGAACCGCAACTTCGTGGGCAAGGTCTACCTCGGTGAGCAAGCCGCGGTCGGCGAGCTGCCGCCGCTGTACCTGGAGGCTGCGGCCGCTGGTTCCAGTGGTCCGGACGCGCCGCGCATCAAGCTCGAAGGCACCGTCAAGGTCGACGACAACGGCACCCTGACGACGACGTTCGCCGATGCGCCGCAGCTGCGCTTCAGCGAACTGCGCCTGAACTTCCCGAACGGCGACAACGCGCTGTTCACCACGCCGCGCAAGTGCGGTGTCGCGGAAGGCGTCTCGCAGCTGACCTCGTGGGCGAAGCCCGACGTGAAGGTGCCGGTCACCTCGTCGATCGACATCAACGAAGACTGCGCGACGCCGGGCTTCGCACCCTCGTTCGCGTTCGAATCGGCCAACAACGCGGTGGGCAACTCGTCGCCGACGAAGATCACGATCGCGCGTGAAGACCGCTCGCCGTGGCTCACCACGACCAAGGTCTCGCTGCCCGCGGGCTTCCTCGCCGACCTCAAGCTCGCCACCGAGTGCTCCAAGGCTGACGCCGCCGCAGGCAACTGCCCGGCGAGCTCGCGGATGGGCTCGGTGACCACGGTCGCCGGCGTCGGACCGAAGCCGCTCAGCCTCGGCGGCGACATCTTCCTCGTCGAACGCAGCGAAGGCGCCGTCGTCGACGTCGCCATCGTCGTCGACGCGAAGATCGGCGACCTGCAGCTCGGCAAGGTCATCGTGCCCGGCTCGATCAACCTGCGGCCCAGCGACGCAGGCCTGACGATGGCCACCACGGCACCGACGCGGTTCAAGGGCATCGCCCTGAACCTCCGCTCGATCGTCGTGAACCTCGACCGGGAGAACTTCCCGCTCAACCCGACGGCCTGCGGCCCGCTGACCGCCACCGCTGAACTCGGCGGCGACGGCGGCGAAACCGTCAGGATCGACCAACCGGTCTCGTTCGCCGGCTGCGCCGGCCTGCCGTTCCAGCCTGGCTTCAGCGCCAAGCTCTCCGGCGCAGGCGAACTCAAGCCGAAGGGCCACCCGCAGGTCGACGTCACCATGACGCCGCGTGCAGGCGACTCGAACCTGAGGTCGGCCAAGGTCGTGCTGCCCAAGGGCATCTCCACCGACATCAACAACCTCAAGAACGTCTGCCCGCGCGACGTCTTCGAGGCCGGCGCCTGCGCGCCCGAGACGCAGGTCGGCAATGTGTCGGCCACCGTCTCGATCACGAACGACGTGATCGCCGGCACCGTGCACCTCGTGCGCGTCGAAGGCACGGCCCTGCCGGGCATCGGCATGAACTTCACCGGCCGCTACGCCGTGCGCGTGCTGTCGACCGTGAAGCTCGACAAGGACCTGCGGGTCATCACCGAGTTCGGCAACATCCCGGACCTGCCGCTGCGCCGGCTTGACATGACCATCGCCGGCGGCGCGAAGAGCCCGATTCAGATCTCGCCCGCTGCCTGCACCGCCAACACGGCGTGGGAAGCCTCGCTCGGCGGCCAAGGTGGCCAGTCCTCGCAGGTCAACGTCCCCGTCACCTGCAAGGACCTCGGCAACGAGCCAGAGACCGCCCCGACGCAGAAGGCGTCTTGGACGGCCAAGGGCGGACTGAAGTACACGCTGACCGCCGCCACCGGCACGAAGCTCGGCAGCGCGAAGATCACGTTGCCCAAGGGCTTCAAGATCAAGACCCGCAAGAAAGACCAGAAGAAGTACCTGAAGGTCACCGTCTCCGCGAAGGGCACGGGCAAGGTCAAGGTCTCGAAGACCAGCATCGCGATCACCGGCAAGGGCGCAGGCCCGTCGAAGATCACGATCACGCTCAAGCCGAAGGGCTACACGGCGCCGAAGAAGGTCCTGAAGAAGGGCAAGCTGAAGAAGAAGACGAAGCTCACGTTCAAGTCGCGGGTCGTCGTCAAGAACAGCGCGAAGGCGATCGCCAAGTCGATCAAGGTCACCACGAAGTAGCAGGGCACGCAGCGGGCGCCGCCCGCGCCCCCAGCCCCACCCACCCCAGTGGCTAAGCCCAAGC
>JAEZDB010000469.1 GCA_023429855.1 Actinomycetes bacterium | reverse complement strand
CCTCCCGGCCGAGCTGCCGGACAAGACCTTCGTCGCGACGCTCGTGCTCGCGACCCGCTTCCGCCCGCTCGCGGTGTGGGTCGGGGTCACCGCCGCCTTCGCCGTCCAGTGCGCGATCGCCGTGCTCGCCGGCGGACTTCTCACCCTGCTGCCGCGCACCGTCGTGCTGCTGGTGTCCGCGACCCTGTTCGCCCTCGGGTCGGTCCTCATGCTGCGCGCGGGGCTGCGCTCACGCGCCGACGAGCGCGCGGTCGAGGCGGAGGAGGAGAGCGAGACGGTCGCCGCCCTCGACCGCTCCGCGGGCGCGGACGGCACCACCACGGGCCTGACCGGCGGCCGCAAGGCCGTGATCACCAGCTTCCTGGTGCTCTTCGCCGCCGAATGGGGCGACCTGAGTCAGCTGCTGACCGCCGGGCTCGCGGCCCGCTACGACGCTCCGGGACCGGTCTTCGTCGGCGCGCTGCTCGCGCTCGCGGTGATCGCGGGAGTCGCGGTCGTCGCCGGGCGCTGGCTGCAGGAGCGGGTGCCGCTGGCACGGATCCGGCTGCTGTCGGCCGCGATCCTCGGGCTGCTCGCGGTGGTCGCGGTGGTCGAGGCGATCCGCGCCTGAGGCGGTCGGCGCCCCACTGTGCGACCTATGGCGCACTGGCGCGCGAGCTTCGGTCACCGGTCCCCGGGCAGCAAAAGGCCCGGACACCGCCGACGGGGGATGCAGCGGCGTCCGGGCGAAAGTCAGACTAATCAGCACTTGCAGTCAGTGCCACATCGTGAGGACCCTGATTACCAAGACTTTGCCCGGAACAGGATCGTCGTTGGTCTGTAACGGATTTCGGCACGCATACCCGTGACACAACGCACCGGGTGGGGGCCCGGTGGCCGGCGGGGTCAGCGCAGCGTGACCTGCTTGCTCTGGATGACCGACCGCGCCCGGCGCTGCTCCTCGGTCAGCGACGCGGTGTCCGCGAGGGCCTCGTCGAGCCGTTGTGCGAGGTCCGCGGCCGGCGCCTCCACGGCCTCGGCCTCCGTCCCGGGCGCGAGGTCCCACACCGGCACGACGAGTCCGTCGGCGCGGAACGAGCCGACATAGCGGCTGCCCTCGCCGACCGTCGCGGCGTCCGCGGCGTGCAGCCGTGCGAGCGCGTCGATCATCGCGTCCTCGTCGTGCGGCACCACCCAGCGCAGGTGCACCTTGTCGCGCACGCGGCACCAGTACGCGGCGTCGATGGATGTCAGCTTGGCGGTCGGCACGATGCCCTCGTTCGCGGCCTCGATCGCGGCCTCGGCGTCGGCCTCGTCGACGATCCCGGCCATGCCCTCGAGCCAGAACCCGAAGCCGTCGTGGACGGTCACGTCGAACGGCAGGTTCGTGTCGATGAGGTCCTGCAACCGCGGACCGGCGGTGGGCAGCGTCCCGACGGCGACGGGTGTGCCCGGCTCCGCCGCGAGCGCGAGCTCGAGCGCGTGCGCGACGTCACGGCTCGGGTCGCCGGAGGAGGACATCGTCTGGAGGCCGAGGTGGATCTCGCCGTCGCCGCGCACCATCGCCGGCCACGCCATCGGCAGCACGGTGCCGACTGTCACGGTGCGACCGGCGTGCGGACCGACGAGCGTGACGGTCGCCGTGGCGGCCGGGACGATCTCGCGCAGCGCGACCCAGTCGCACTCACCGGGCAGACCCTCGAACGGCCGGCGCACCAGCGTCGTGGCCGCGCGCGCGGCCGCCTTGCCGTGGCAGGCCTTGTAGCGCTTGCCCGAGCCGCACGGGCAGGGCTCGCGCATCCCGACGACGGGGATCACACCGTCAGCGGCCTTCGCCGCCCCCGCTCGCGCCTTCGCCATCGTGTGCTCCTCGTCCTTCGCCCGGTCGCGCCAACCTAGCGAGCCTCACCCGGACGGGAGGAGCACGCCGGGGTTGAGCAGGCCGGCGGGATCGAGCGCGTGCTTGATCGCGCGCATCGCGGCGAGTTCGGCAGGAGTGCGCGACAGGTGCAGCCAGTCGACCTTCGCGATCCCGACGCCGTGCTCGGCCGCGATGCTGCCGCCGTGCTCGGCGACGAGCGTCAGGACCTCGCGTTCGAGCGCGACGTCGTCCTCGGGCAGACCGAGCACGTTGATGTGCAGGTTGCCGTCGCCGACGTGTCCGTACACGAACGTGCGCGGCGCGGCGGCGCGCTCGAGCGCGGCGGGCAGCACGTCGAGGAACGCGGGCAGACCGGCGACGGGCAGGCACACGTCGAGCTTGTGCGGGACGCCGAGCGAGGCGACGACCTCGGCCTGGCGGTCACGGTAGGCCCACATGCGCTCGTCGACGACGGCGTCCGCGTCCGCGGGGAGTTCGGGCAGCTCCGCGGTCTCGAGCAGCAGGTAGAACGGCCAGTGCGCCGCTGTGGGCAGCGGCAGTGAGGCCACTTCGCAGACCGCGCGCATGCCCTCGTCGTCGAACATCTCGGCGGCGGTGAGGCCGCGCTGGCGCAGCAACGGGAGCGCGGCGGCGAGGTCGGGCAACCCGACCAGCGTCACCTGCGGCGCACGGTCGGCGATCGGGACGAGACGGACACGGACGGCCGTGACGATGC
>JAEZDB010000463.1 GCA_023429855.1 Actinomycetes bacterium | reverse complement strand
GTGCAGGGCGGCGCGGCCCATGTCCACCCGGCAGCGCGTGTCGTCGAGGATCGTCGGGCGGATCTCGCCGGCGCTCGTGCGGATCGAGAACTGGCGCTGCTGCGTCCATCCGCGCCGGTACAGGTACATGATCGCCTCGCGGGCGCCGTTGCCCGACAGCTCGGCCTCGGAGCCGTCGGGGTTGAAGATCTGGAGCTTGGCCACGAAACCGCGCTGCTCTGGCGCGCTGAGCAGCAGCAGGCCGTCGCCGCCGACGCCGGTGTGGCGGTTGCACAGCAGCTGCACCCGCTCGGGGGTCACGGGCCATGGGAGCTTGGCCGCCTCGGCGATCAGGTAGTCGTTGCCGAGCGCCTGCCAGCGCTCGATCACGACGGGTCCGGCCGGGTCCTGCGTTGCGCTCACGGCGCCGATCGTACGCCGTCGAAGCGGCGGACGATCTCGTCGGCCACGTCTTCGGGGGTGCGTTGGGTGACGTCGAGGATCGTCACGCCGCCCAGGCGGCGCATCCACGTCTCCTGGCGCTTGGCGAGCTGGCGGGTCTTGGTGATCGCGCGGTCGACGTCGCCGTCGAGCAGTTCGCGGAACCCGACGGCGGCGGCCGCGGTCGGCCCGATGCTGCCGTCGTAGGCGGCTCGGGCCTCCTCGACGGCGCCAGCGTCGACCATTGCGCGCAGGCGCTCGGCGGCGCGCTTGCGCAGCGCCGCGCGTTCCATCGTGAGGCCGACGAGGACGGTCGGGACGCGCGTGTCGTCGGCCCACAGCTCGTCGCCGCCCGACGAGTCGGCAAACGACTTGCCCGCGGCGAGCAGCTCGTGGGCGCGCATGATCCGCGTGCGGTCGTTGGGGTGCACCAGCGCCGCAGAGACCGGGTCGCGCTCTTCGAGCTCCGCGTGCAGCGCGGCGACGCCCCCAGGCTCGTCGGCGCGTGCGGCAAGCTGCTCACGCAGGCCCTCCTGAGGGGCGGGCGCGAGCGCAAGGTTCGTCAGCGCCGAGCGCAGGTAGAGCCCGGTGCCGCCGACCACGATCGGCACACGCCCAGCGGCCAGCGCCTCGTCGATCTCGCGGTGCGCCAGCTCGGTGTGCTGGGCGACGCTCCAGGCGTCGGTCAGCGGCACGAAGCCGACGAGCCGGTGCTCGAGCTGGGCCTGCTCCTCGGCGGTCGGCTGCGCGGTGATGATGCCAAGTCCACGGTAGACCTGGAGCGCGTCGACGCCGATCGCTACCGGGTCTTCGCCGGCCGCCCGGAGCCGCTCGGCGACGCCGAGCGCCACGGCCGTCTTGCCGACCGCCGTCGGGCCGAAGATCGCGATCACGGGGCGAGGCACCGCGGGAGTATCCCGAAGTCGCGTCCCCCGCGCCGTGCTCCATCAGAACCGACCGGTACCGGCTCGTCTAGGGTGCGCCCATGGACCTGCGTGGAAGTTCCGTCCTGCTCACCGGTGCGACGGGCGGCCTCGGCGCCGCGATCGCCCGGAGCCTGAAGAGCCAGGGCGCGTCGCTCGTGCTCTCCGGACGCAACCGCTCGCTGCTGGACCCGCTCGCCGCAGAGTTGGGCGCCGTGGCGGCCCCGGCCGACCTCACCGACCGTGCGGCGCTGACGGCGCTTGCCGAGGCCCACGGCGACGTCGACATCCTGATCGCGAACGCTGCGGTTCCGGCGTCTGGCCTGCTTGACAGCTTCGACGAGGCCGAGCTCGACCGGATCATCGAAGCCAACCTCACTGCGCCGATTCAGCTCACGCGCGCGCTCGTCCCGGGGATGGTCGCGCGCGGCCGCGGCCATATCGTGCTCGTGTCGTCGCTCTCGGGCAAGGTCGCGAGCCCCGGCAGCTCGATGTACGCGGCAACCAAGTTCGGCCTGCGCGGGTTCGGGCTGGCGCTGCGGCAGGACCTCGTCCCGCACGGCGTTGGCGTGTCGATCGTGACGCCGGGCTTCATCCGCGACGCCGGCATGTTCGCCAAGTCCGGCGCCGAGGACGCGCTCCCGCCGGGCGTCGGCACCTGTACGCCTGAGGACGTCGCCGCCGCGACCGTCAAGGCGATCACGGGCAACCGCGCCGAGGTCACCGTCGCGCCGTTCACGATGAAGGTCGGCGCCGTGTTCGGCTCGGCGCTGCCCAACGTCGCGGCGATCACGCAGAAGGCCAGCGGCGCCAAAGGCATCGCCGACCGCATGGCCGAAGGCCAGCACAGCTTCCGCAGCTAGCGGCCGCCGGCCAGCTCGGCCGCTAGCGTCCGCCGGATGGACGTCACCAATGCGCAGATCATCGCGTTCCGACTCGCGGCGCAGGGGCTCGCCGGCCCGCCGGCGAGCGATCCGCTTCAGCTGCTCGAAGCGTGGACGGTGCAGGACTCGCCCCCCGGCGCGGCCACCGCGGCGCTGGTGAACCGCCTCGGCCGCGGCGACCAGGCCGAGAGCGAGCCGGGCGACCACGACGCCGTGCCGGTCGGCTGGCTCGACGACGCCCTGGCGAGCCGCGCGGTGGTGGCGCTCTACAACGCCCGCACCGCCACAGCGGTCGTGCCGGCGGCGGACGCCGCGATCTTCGCCACCGGCATGCTTCCCGTCGAAGATGCCGACTTCAAAGCCCTGGTCCGCACCTCGGTGCCGGAGCAGAGGTCGGGCTACGCGGAGCCCGTCGAGCTCGCGGTCGAGACGATCTCTGAGGTGCTCGACGGTCGCGCCCTCAGCCGCGACGATCTGCACGAGGAGCTGCGCCAGCGGCTGCCAAAGGCGCTGTTGCCGTGGTGCGAGCCGTGCGGGTCGCACCACGCCAAGCGCGGCCTGCTCGTGATGGCCAGCCTGCGCGGGCGGCTGTGCATCAGCGGCCGGGCGGGCCGCCAGCCCGAGTTCTCGCGAACCGATCAGTGGGTCGACTGGGGCCCGCCGGCAAGGGCCGAGGCGCAGCGCGCGCTGCTCGAGCAGTACCTGCGCGCCTACGGCCCGTCGACGCCGTCGGACTTCGCCGAGTGGGCCGGACTCAGCAAGCCGCACGCCAGGCGGATCTGGGGCGCCGCCGATGATGCCGGCGCCTTGACCGTCGTCACCGTCGACGGCACTGGCGCGGGCGCACTGCTCACTACCGACGCCGAACGTCTCGCCGACCCGCCCGCCGCCGAAGGCGTGGTGATGCTCGGCCCCGGCGATCCGCTGCTCGTCGGCCGCGACCGCGAGCGGCTCGTGCCCGAGGCGGCCGTCCGCAAGAAGCTGTGGTCGGCCCTCCCCACCACCGGCCTCGTGCTCGCCGACGGCCAGCCCGTGGCCACCTGGAAGGCCAACAAGCGCGGCAAACGGCTCGACGTGACCGTCGACCGCTTCGCGCGCGGCGGCCGCCGGTCTGAGATCGAGGCCGCAGCCGAGCGCCTCGCCGCACACCGCGGGGTGAGCGGCGTCGCGGTCACCTTCGCCTGAGCGCGGTGTCGGTTTACGCCCTCTCCAGGGCGTGATTCGTAGTGCAGAGGCGCCAAACCACACCCGCCCGAGGCTGTGGCGCCACGCCGATTCGTCCAGCACCGCACAATAGTGTGCGACACACAGTATGGTGTGGCGCATGGTCGACGACGAGCTGGTGCGCGCGCACCTTCAGGAGCTGCGGCGCGGCACGGTCGTGATGGCTTGCCTGGTGGCACTGCGGCAGCCGGGGCATGGCTACGGCTTGCTGGAGCACCTGTCGGGCCACGGCTTTGCGGTCGAGGCCAACACGCTGTATCCGCTGCTGCGGCGACTGGAAAGCCAGGGCCTGCTCACGAGCGAGTGGGACACCGCGGGCCCGCGGCCGCGCAAGCAGTACCGCACGAGCGCCGACGGCGAGGCGCTGCTGGCCGTGCTGCTCGACGACCTCGCCGCGCTTCGCACCTCGATCAACGGCCTGTTGGAGGGCCCCGACGCATGAGCACCCTGACCGACCGCTACATCTACGCCACGACGCGAACCCTGCACGGCAGCGGTCGCGACGACGTCGGCGAGGAGCTCCGCGCAGAGATCGACGGGATGATCGCCGCCCGCGTGGCCGATGGCGCCGCCTTCAACGAGGCTGAGCGTGCGTCGCTTGCGGACCTCGGCGACCCCGAGCGCCTCGCGGCCTCCTACGCGGGGCGGCCGCTGCAGCTGATCGGCCCGGCGTACTTTCTCGCCTGGAAGCGGCTGCTGATCGTCCTGCTCACCTGGATTCCAGTCACGCTGGCGTTCATCGTGGTGGGCAGCGAGCTGCTCGACGGCGAGGGGCTGGGCGAGGCGGTCGGCCACGGGCTCGATGCGGCCTACGGCATCGCGATCCAGATCGTCTTCTGGACCACGCTCACGTTCGCGCTGATCGATCGCTACGCCGACGCATCCGACGCGCCCGAGTGGACGCTCGACGCCCTCCCCGAGCTGCCGGCCCCGAGCCGCCCCTCGCTCAGCGACACGGTTGGCGAGGTCGGTTCCAACGCCGCCGCGATCCTCCTCCTTGTGTGGCAGGAGCAGCGCGGCGTGCTCGAGACGGCCTCCGGCGGCCGCGTCCCGGTCATCGATAGCGATCTGTGGTCGACGTGGATGCCGCTGGTGCTCGCGGCGTTCGTCATCCAGGCCGTCGTGGCAGTGGTCGCCTACCGCCGCGTCCGATGGACGCTGCCGCTGGCCGTCAGCAACGCCGCTGCTCAGCTCGCGTTCGCCATCCCGACGGTCTGGCTGCTGGTCGAAGACAAGCTGATCGACCCTCGGTTCATCGCCGAGGTCGACTGGCTGCAGGAGGGCAACCACCTCCACAACGCGGCGCTGGCGGTCGCGGCCGTGGTCGTCCTGACCGTCGCGATCGACGTCGCGAGCAAGTTCCGCGCTGCGGTCCGCGCCCGCTAGCCGCGCCGCGTCGGCCCATCTGCCGCAGCGCTCTAGCTAGCGCAGCAGCGCGAGGTCGACGAGCGACTGCTCGCCCATCAGCGTCTGGCTGGTGGCCGAGGTGATCTCGACCTGCGTGAAGGTGCCGGGCTCGCCGACGCCTTCGAAGTTGACGGCCTTGTTGTGGGTCGTGCGACCGCGCAGACGGGTGGGGTCGGTGCGAGAAGGCCCTTCGATCAGGACCTCCATCGTGCGGCCGACGAAGCGCTGCGCGCGCTCGTGGGCGTTGCGCTGGACGACCTCGACGAGGCGCTGCATCCGCTCGACCTTGACCTCGTGCGGGACGAGGCCCTCGGTGAAGGTGGCCGCTTCGGTGTCGCGGCGCGGGCTGAAGATGAACGTGAACGCCGAGTCGAACCGGACGATCTCGCAGACCTCCAGCGTCTCCTGGAAGTCCTCCTCGGTCTCGCCCGGGAAGCCGACGATGATGTCGGTCGAGAGGGCGACGTCGGGGATGCCCGCGCGGATCATCTCCACGCGGTCGAGGAACCGCTCGCGGTTGTAGGTGCGGCGCATCGCCTTGAGGACCTTGCTCGAGCCGGCCTGCAGCGGCAGGTGGATGTGCTCGCAGATCGTCGGCAGCTCGGCGTGCACGTCGACGACGTCTTGCTTGATGTCTTGCGGGTGCGGCGACGTGTAGCGCACGCGCTTGATCCCGTCGATCGACCCGACCTCGCGCAGCAGCTCGGCGAACTCGCGGGGGTTCGGGCGCAGGTCGCGGCCGTAGGCGTTGACGTTCTGGCCGAGCAGCGTGATCTCGACGACGCCTTCGTCGACCAAACGCCTGGCCTCTTCGACGATCTCGTCGTACGGGCGGCTCACGTGGCGTCCGCGGGTGCTCGGCACGATGCAGTACGAGCACTTCATGTGGCAGCCGACGCTGATCTGCAGCCAGGCTTGGTGCGGGCGTTCGCGCTTGGTCGGCAGGTGCGCCGGGAACCCTTCGAACTCGAAGTAGCCCTGCGCGGTGATCGAGTCGGTGGTGAGGAACTCGGCGAGCTTGGGGACCTGTCCCGGTCCGAACGCGACGTCGACGAACGGGAACTGCTCGAAGACCATGTCTTTCATCGACTGCGCCCAGCAGCCGCCGACGCCGATCACGGTCCCGGGGCGCTTGCGCTTGATGATCTTCGCGTCGTGCAGGTGCGCAACGAACCGCTCGTCGGCCTTCTCGCGGATCGAGCAGGTGTTGAACAGGATGAGGTCAGCGTCGGCGCGTTCGGGCGTCTCGCCGTAGCCGAGCGACTCGAGCATGCCCTTCATGCGCTCGGAGTCGTGCTCGTTCATCTGGCACCCGAAGGTGGTGATGTGGAAGCTCTTGTTCAGCACTGACGCAGAAGGGTACCGGGCGCGCCGCGCCGGTCTCGCGCGGCGACCGGCCAGGCGTTGCTGGACGTTCACGGGCTGCCGCGGCGGGCCGCTAGTATGCGGAGTCCGACCGACTCCCCACTGGATCTCGCGCGCTAGAGCGCAAGCTGGGTAACGCGTCCGCTTCGGCGGCCGGCCTGCCTCAGCGATCTGGAGTGTCTCGCATGCCCCGGCACGTGATTCACACCCGCCGGGGACATTCTGAATAAGCGGGGAGTCCGAGAGCGGCTGGAGCGGGCGGGCCTAACGGCCCCGCCCGTCACCCCAGATCTCTGAGCCGGCGTCCCGGCGTCGCAGCGGGGCGGTCGATCGCGGGCTCACCGCGCAGCGATGTACGCCACCGATACTGGCCAGAGCGCCCTCACCGTCGTCAGGGCGGTGAAGCCCGCGTCGAGCGCGACCGTCCAGAAGTCCGCGCCAAACTCGCTGACCACGAGGTAGGCCGGGTCGGACTCGAGCCCGTGGTAACTGGGCTTCAGGCCGTCCCGCCGGCGGGTGAGGCGGCCAGGGATGACTGGCGCGCTGAATGCGCAGCTGCCACCGGGAGCGAGGACTCGACGGCACTCTGCCAGGGCGAGGACTGGGTCGGCGACATGCTCGACGGTTTCGGAGTGCACCACCAGATCCCAGGTCCCGTCTTCGAACGGCAGCGACTGCAGGTCTACTTCGGGGAACTCCACGAGGCGATGCCCTGAGAGCTGCCGTAGCCACGGCGTGAGCGTTCCGGCCGTGTTGACCTCGAGCACGCGCAGGGCGGGCGCGGTAGCGACCCAGCTGGCCAGTGTTCCCGACGCCCCAGCTGCGGCAACGATCGCTTCCGCAAGCGCCTGGTTGCGCATCGAGCAGCCGCAGTCCTCACAGGTCGCGCCTTCCCGGAGGTCGACGAGGGCGGCTTCCGCGTCGGAGAGACCCCAGTCTGTGATGAGTTCTGGCCACAGGACGGCGCCCGGACGGCGCTCTGCCGTGCTCCCGCAAACCGTGCATGCGATGTGGTTGAAGGCGGCGAGCTGGACGGGCGTCACCATCCGCATGCTAATCCTTGGTTCGATCACCGGCGGCCTTGTCCGCGGGCGCGCCACCTGGCGTTAGTGGCGGCGGAACGTCATCGGTCTTCGCTTCGGGCGTGTTCGCGGAGGGCTTGGAAGACGACGGGGCTCGCGATGCCGCGGCGCGCGAGCATGCCGGCCATGCGCGACTTGACCTTCGGGTCGCTGAGGTCGGGGCGTTTGCGCCGCAGCAGCTCGAGGGCCGCCTCCAGCTCGGACGGAGCAGAGAGCGCGGCTTCGCCGTCGGCGAAGAGCCCGTCGAGGATCTCTCGGCTGATGCCGTCGCGCACGAGCTGGCCGCGGATCCGCCGCTCACCCCAACCCTGCAGGCGCCGTTTGTCTTCGGCGAAGAGCTTGGCGTAGCGCGCGTCGTCGACGAAGCCGTAGCGGCCGAGCTCTTCGAGGGCCGCGTCGATCGCAGCAGGTGAGCAGTCCTTGGCGGTGAGCTTGTCGCGCACCTGTCGCGTCGTGCGTTCGCGCTGCGACACGAGCTTGTACGCCAGCTCGATCGCCCGCTGGTGCGGCTCGGCATCGCTGAACGCGAGCTGCGCGGCCTTCGCCTTCTTCGGGCGCTTCGGCTTGGGCTCTAGGACCTGCGTCCCGTCGGGCAGCACGCCGAGCGCCTCGTCGTGCGCCTCTTGCCCCACGAGCGAGACGAGGGACGGCCCGCGGTCGTCGTCGACGTCGCGCGACGGCAACGCGGGTGCTTCCTCCCCCGCCCTCGCCTGTTCGCCAGGTACCGCGGCGCCGAGTCCCTCGCCCGCAGCGGCTGCCCGCTCGGCGTCGAGTTCCGCCTGCGAACCAACTTCGCCCGCGGAACGACCTCGAGACCTGCTGGGTCCTCCCGGCCCAGAGGTCTCGAGCTCACGGATCCGCGCCGCGAGGTCGTCGATCGGTGAAGAAGGCTTGCGCGTCACCGCGTCAGACGTCGCTTGGGACCGGACGACCGCGGCACGCATTCCGCGATCGTCCGGTCCCGAAGCTCAGAGAGGCTCGAACCTGCCCGGTCCTGGCTAGGACAGGAGGCCCGGACCGTCGGGGTCGAGGCCCGAGATGTCTTCGTCGACCTCGGGAATCGCCACGACTTCGTCTTGGTTGATCCCGACCGCCGCGTAGATCTCCTTCTCGATCTCCTGGGCGATGTCGAAGTGCTCGTCGAGGAAGGCCTTGGCGTTGTTGCGACCCTGGCCCAGACGCGTGTCGTTGTAGGAGAAGAACGAACCCGACTTCGTGACGATGTTGTGCTCGATGCCGAGGTCGAGGAGCGAGCCGGAGCGCGACACGCCCTTGCCGAACTCGATGTCGAACTCGGCCTGACGGAACGGCGGAGCGACCTTGTTCTTGACGACCTTGACGCGGACGCGGTTCCCGACCGCCTCCTGCCCGTCCTTGAGGGTCTCGATGCGGCGGATGTCGAGCCGCTGCGACGCGAAGAACTTCAGCGCGCGACCGCCCGGCTGCGTCTCTGGCGAGCCGAACATCACGCCGACCTTCTCGCGGATCTGGTTCGTGAAGAGGCAGAGCGTGTTGGTGCGGTTGAGCGTGCCGGCGAGCTTGCGCATCGCCTGGCTCATCATGCGGGCCTGCAGGCCGACCGTCGTGTCGCCCATCTGGCCCTCGAGCTCAGCGCGCGGCGTAAGCGCGGCGACGGAGTCGATCGCGACCACGTCGACGGCGCCGGAGCGCACGAGCATGTCGGCGATCTCCAGGGCCTGCTCGCCGTAGTCGGGCTGCGAGACGAGGAGGTTGTCGACGTCGAGCCCGATGTTGCGGGCGTAGACCGGATCCATCGCGTGCTCGGCGTCGATGAACGCGACCGTGCCGCCCATGCGCTGCGCTTCGGCCAGCACGTGGTAGACGAGGGTCGTCTTACCGGACGACTCCGGTCCGTAGACCTCGACGATGCGGCCACGAGGCATGCCGCCGATGCCGAGCGCGAGGTCGAGGGCAAGCGCCCCCGTCGGGATCGCCGACACCTTGGCCACGGCGTCGCCGTCGCCCATGCGCATGACGGAGCCCTTGCCGAACTGCTTGTCGATCTGCGACAGCGTGCCCGTGAGGGCCTCGAGCTTGGCCTTCGCGGCCTTCTCTGCTTGCTTGTCGGTCTGGTCGGTGGTCGCCATGTGAAGTCTCCGGCTGGAAGGAAGTTCGCCTGTTCCGGCTGATGGGAACAAATGTACGGTTGGGTCCGGACGGAACTTATGCGAACAGGTGTTCCCAAGTTGCGCAGTTTGCACCAACTCTGCGCAGAACCCGCGCAGAATCAGGCGTTTTCAGGCTTGCTGCAAACTTGTTCGCAGCACGTGCAGCGCGCCGACCACCGCGCGTTCGCGCACGGCGCCACGGTCGCCCGGGATCCAGATCTCGCGCGTGAACGGCTTGTGGCCCGGCACCACGGCCCCGAACCACACGGTCCCCACGGGCTTCTCTTCGGAGCCTCCGCCTGGGCCGGCGATGCCCGTCACCGAGACGGCGCAGTCCGCGCCGAGCCGCTCCGCCGCGCCGACCGCCATTGCGGCCGCAACCTCGCTCGACACCGCGCCGTGCGCCTCGATCAGCTCCGCCGGCACGCCGAGCGCCGAGACCTTGACCGCGTTGTCGTAGGCCACGACCGCGCCGCGCACGTAGTCGGACGCGCCTGCGGGCTCGATCATCTTCGCGGCGACCAGGCCGCCCGTGCAGGACTCGGCAAACGCGACCGTCCACCCCTTCGCGACCAGCTCGCGCCGCACGACCTCCTCGACCGAAGCGCCGTCGTCGGAGTAGAGCCGGCTCGCGTACTTCGCCCGGATCGCCTCGTCGAGGCGAGCGTAGAGCGGCGCGTCCTCAACGTCGAAGCGGGTGACGATCTCGATCTCGCCGCTTCGCATGCACGTCGTCACTTCAAGCCGGTCCAGATCGATCCCCCCAACCTCGGCCTCGCGCAGCGTCGCCGCCAGGTCCGACTCCGGCAACCCGATCAGCCGCAGCATCCGCTCCTCGAACGGCACCGCGCTCGCCAGCAACCCCGCGAGGGGCTCGGTCGCCACCGCGGCATGCCACATCGGCTGGAGCTCGCGCGGCGGCCCCGGCAAGACCACCACGGGAGGCCCCGACCGCCCGTCGGCCGGCCGCACGATCGACCCAGGCGCCGTGCCGATCGGCTCGAGCGGCACGGCCCCGAGCGGCTGGAGCGACTGCTTGCGGGTCGTGAGCTTGAGCGACTCCACATCGATGTCGGGGAAGCGGTCGCGCACGAGCTCCACGCGCTTCCACACGCGCCCTTCGAGCTCCGGGTCAAGTTCGAGCCGCCGGCCCGCGTAGTCGCCGACGACCTCCATCGTGAGATCGTCGGCTGTGGGGCCGAGCCCACCGGTCGTCACGATCAGGTCGACGCCCCAGGCCTCGACCTGCCCGAGCGCCTGCAGCAGGTCCTCGCGGCGGTCCCCGACCTGCACGATCCCGGCCGTCTCGACGCCCAGCTCAGCGAACTGCTGCGACACCCATGGACCGTTGCGGTCGGTCACGCGACCCGCGAGCACCTCGGTGCCGGTGACCACGATCCCGCCGCGCAGGCGGCGTCGTCCGTCTGCTGCTTGCGCCATGCGCCGGAGACTAGTGCTACGCCGGCGGGCGGCAGGCGGTGACGCTCGCGCCCGCGAGCTTCACACCCGACGGCGCCACGGTGACCGTGACCGCGCCAGCGGGCGCGTCGGCTGGCAGCGCCCGCGTTTTGCCGTTGACGCGCAGCTTGACCTTCTCTGCGCCAGTCAACACGGTGACCACGACGGTCTTCCCTGCCACCGTGCGCGTGCGATCGCCGCTCTCGAGCTCGCGTTCCTTCACCACCACCCGGCTACCGCTGCGCAGGCACACCGTGGCGTTGCCGCTGGCCACGGCCAAGACGCTTACCCGCTTCGGCGTCGCCGGAACGTCGCGTTCGTCGGCCGCGGGAGTCGTCGGATCCGCAGGCAGGTCCTCAACACCGCTCGACGGCGTCGAAGCCGCGGGCGTCTCGTCGTCGCCCTTGAGCACGAACGCGTAGGCCGCGCCACCGAGGACGACGACCCCCAGCAGGCCGAGCGCCAGGTTCCGCAGCAGTGGTGGCGGGCTCTGCTGGCGATTCATCCGGCCGCCGCTGTGCTTCGACAGCTGGCCGATGTCGCCCTCGATCTGGAACGGCTCGTGCTCGCGTTTGTAGTCGTGGACGAGCTGGCGGCCGTCGATGCCGAGCATGTCGCCGTAGGTCTTCAGGAACGACTTGACGTAGGTCGGGCCCGGGAGCAGCTCCCACTCTTCGTTCTCAAGTGCCCGCAGGTACTTGGCGCGGATCTTCGTCTGCGCCTCCATCTGGGCGATCTCGATCCGCGCGCGAGTACGTGCTTCGCGCAGCTGTGCGCCGATCTCCGCCATGGCCGCAGGCTATCGGTCGGCGGCGGGGTAGCTCCCCGCGCCGGCGCTCGTGTCGTCGCCAGCGGCAGCGCCAGCCTCGACCGTCTCCCGCGGCGTGATGCGCCCCGCGACCGGTCCCATGCTGTCGTCTTCGGCCAGTGCCGCCTCGATGGTCGCCGGCGGCTCGGGTGCCTCACCCGGAAACAGACTCGGCTTGGAGGCCTCTTCACGTGCCCGGACCTGCGCGACGACCCGCTCGACCTCGCTCGGCCCGATCAGGACCTGGCGGGCCTTGCTGCCCTCGTAACCAGAGATCACGCTCCTGCGCTCGAGCATGTCGATCAGGCGGCCCGCGCGGGTGTAGCCCACGCGCAAGCGCCGCTGGATCATCGACGTCGACGCGGTGCCCATCTCGACGACGAGGCGGATCGCCTCCTCGAGCATCGGGTCCTCGTCGGGATCCAGGCCGTCGCCCTTGGCTTCGTCGGCGGAGACCTCGACGACCTCTTCGAGCAGCTCCTCGTTGAAGTCCGGCTCGCCCTGCTTGCGCCAGTAGCCGGTGATCTGCTCGATCTGCTCGTCGTCGATGTAGGCGCCCTGGATGCGTTGCAGCTTCGCGGTGCCGACCGGCGAGAAGAGCATGTCGCCCTGGCCCAGCAGCGACTCGGCGCCGTTCTGGTCGAGGATCACGCGCGAATCGGTCTGCGACGACACCGCAAACGCGATGCGGCTCGGCACGTTGGCCTTGATCATGCCCGTGATCACGTCGACGCGCGGGCTCTGCGTGGCGAGCACGAGGTGGATGCCGACGGCACGGGCCTTCTGCGCGATGCGGATGATCGAGTCCTCGACCTCACCCGGGGCGACCATCATCAAGTCGGCGAGCTCGTCGATCACGCACAGGATGTACGGGAACTCCGCCTCGCCGCGGTCGCGGCGCACCCGGTTCATCTCGATGAGGGAGCGCGTCTTGGAGAGCGCCATGGTCGAGTAGCGGGCCTCCATCTCGCGGACGAGGTTCTGCAGCGCCGTCGCGGCCTGCTTCGGGCTCGTGATCACCGGCGTGAGCAGGTGCGGCAGCGACGCGTACGGCGTGAGCTCGACCTGCTTGGGGTCGACGAGCACCATGCGCACGTCTTGCGGCGTGGCCGCCAGCAGAATGCTGGAGAGCATCCCGTTGATGCACGCCGACTTGCCGGCGCCGGTCGTGCCGGCCACCAGCAGGTGCGGCATCTTGGCGAGGTCGGCGAAGACCGACTGGCCCTCGACGTCCTTGCCCAGCCAGACCGTGAGCGGCGAGCTCTTCGGCGGCGCGTCGGCGAACACGTCGCCGAGGCGCACCATCGCGCGATTGCGGTTCGGCACCTCGACGCCCACGGCGGTCTTGCCGGGGATCGGAGCGAGGATGCGGATGTCGGTCGCAGCGAGCGCGTACGCGAGGTCGTCTTTGAGGTTGGCGACCTTCGTCATCTTCACGCCAGGCGCCAGGCGCAGCTCGTAGCGGGTGATGTGAGGACCCGAGACGCAGCCGACGAGCTGCGCTTGGATCCCGAAGTGCCCGAGCGCCTCGAGCAGCAGCTCGGAGGTCTGCTCCTGATCGGCGCGGTCAGGTGCGCCAGCACCCTTGGCCGAGCGCGTGAGGACGCGGCGCGGCGGGATCTTCCACGGGAAGTCCTCGGCGCTCGTGACCTCGGCCCGGTAGCGGCCCATCGGCGTGAGCGCCTCCGGGCCGACCGTCGCGCGCTGCGGCGCGTTGGCGGGGTCGTCAGCGCCGTCATCGAAGTCGTGGTCGTGCGCTTCGTCGACCTCGGGGGCCTCGGGCAGGTCAGCGACGACTGGTGGCACCGGCACGTCGAGGACCGGGTCCTCGAGGACCGCGCCGCGCTCCTCGATCAGCTCGGCGGCGTCGGAGAACTCGCCGTTGCGCTCGTCGGGCAGGTCGGCGCCGTCTTCCTGACGGGCGGCGCTGAGCTCGGCCTCGAAGTCTTCAAGCGGATCCGGGTACTTGCCCACCGGCGGCGCCGACGGCGGCAGCTCTTGGCTCGGCTCGCCGGGACCGATCCAGACCGGGCCCTCGCCGCCGAAGAGGTCAGGGAAGCGCTCCGCGCCGTCGATCAGCTGCGCCTGGCGCGGGCCGCGCCGTACCGTCGGAGCGACACCCGGCAGGTCGGGGGGCGTAAGCGTGCCGGTGCGCTCGGCAGCCGGCTCGCCGGCGGAGGTCCAGGTCCTCGGATCCTCTTCACGTGAGGTCCACGTGCGCGGCGCGTCCGACGGGAGCACGCCGGTCGGCTCGGGCGCCATCTCGGGCACGCGCTTGCGGCGGCGGGTAGCGGTGGCCCCACCGGTGCGCGTCCCAGTGGAGGACGTCCCGGTCAGGTCGGCGTTCACGGGTGTACCGGTCGCCAGTGCCGCTTCGCGCTCGTCGAGCGAACGCTCCCAGGCCTGATCGTGGGCGGCCCGCAGGACGGACGACGGCGCGTCGGCGAGCGCCATCGCACGGTCAGCGCGGCGCTCGGCGCGAATGCGCCCCGGCACCGCAGCGGCACGACTGAGTCCACGCCCGGCGCCCCGGGCGACCGAGGCCAGCTCCGCGCCGGTCAAGAGCAGTGCGGAGACCAGCAGCAGGACGATCGCAACGATGTACGGGCCGAAGCCGCCGAAGGCCGCGTGGCAGAGCGTCCACAACGACTCGCCAAGGAGGCCGCCGGCATCGCGCAGGTGCTGACTCCCCCAGTTCGCGGCGTCATCGGGTCCGGCGGAGGCGCGGGCGATCAGCGTGATCGCTGAGAAGGCGCAGAGTCCACCAGCCCCGATTCGCAGGCAGGCCTTGATACTCAGCGGCGACACCGCGACGAGGCCGCCTGCGACGAGCAGCAGCGGCGCGCCGTAGGCGGCCGACCCCAGCAGGAGCCGCGCGCCGTCGGCGACGGCGTCCCCGACGAACCCGCCGGTACCGCCGCGATACAGCGGAATCGCGACGATGATCCCGAACGCGATGAGCCCCAGACCGATCAGGTCGAGGCGACGCTGATCCAGCAGCGGAAGCTCGGGAGTCTTCTTCGGCGCGGACTTGGAGCCGCGTTGTTGTGCACGTGGAGGTGGTTTCGGCACGCTGCCCCACCCATTCGTCAGGCGCGGCCAGGCTCCTGCCCACTCGACGGACGTCCATACTGTGGGTGTGGCTGGCCAACGCGTGCTGATCGTCGAGGACGACGACGAGATCGCCGGAGCGCTCTCGCGAACCCTCACCCGCGAGGGCTACGAGCCCACGGCCACGGGCACCGCAGCTGGCGCGCTGGAGCGCATCGGTGCCGAGCACTGGGACGCGATCATCCTCGACCTCGGTCTGCCCGACGGCGACGGCCTCGACATCGCCCGAGAGGTGCGCAGCCACCACGAGACGCCCATCCTGATCGTGACCGCTCGTGACGAGGTGAGCGACCGCGTCACCGGCCTCGATGCCGGCGCCGACGACTACCTCGTCAAGCCGTTCGACCGCACCGAGCTGCTGGCCCGCCTGCGGGCGCTGCTCCGGCGCAGCCAGCCACCAGCAGGCGCGGCCGAGACGATCGAGGTCGATGACCTCGTCATCGATCGAGCACGACGGGCGGTGCGCCGCGGCGTTCGCGTCGTGCCGACGACTCCGCTGGAGTTCGAGCTGCTCGTCTACCTCGGACGCCGCAACGGCGCACCGGTCTCCCGCGAGGAGCTCCTCGAGCAGGTCTGGCACCACGACCCGACCGAGCCGACGAACACGGTCGAGGTGTTCGTGTCGAACTTGCGGCGGAAGCTCGAGTCGGGTGGCGAACCGCGGATCCTCCGCACGGTCCGCGGTGCCGGATACGCCCTCGGTGCGTAGCTCCCTCCCCATCCGGTGGCGCATCGCGCTGCTCATCGCGTCGGCCACGTCGCTCGTGCTCATCGCGTTCGCGTTCGTCATCGCCACCACCGTCGACGCCCGCCTGCGCGACGACTTCCGCCAGTCTGTCGACCGCACCGCGGAGGTGCTGGCGTCGAACATCGAAGTCAAGTACGACACCGTCGACGGCGACACGCGCTTCCAAGACATCGACTTCGGGGTCAAGACCTTCGCCCGCGGCTCTGGCGGCGTGATCCGCGTCGTGGTGGCCGATCAGGTCGTCGAAGACACCCAGCGCGGCGTCTACCTCGGCGTGGTGCGGCCCGGGCGCCGCGAGGTCGGCGACATGCTCGTCGACACGCGGCCGCTGACCTCCGCCAACAAGCGCATCAACGACGAGCTGGTGCTCGTGCAGTACGGCCGGTCGATGAAGGAACTCGAGGCGACGATCAGCCGCATCCACCTGCTGCTCGCCCTCGCGACGCTGTTTGGCAGCGTGCTGGCGCTCGCGGGTGCCTCGTGGATCGGCGGCCGGGCGCTGCGGCCGGTGTCGGAGCTGACGGAGACCGCGACCGCCATCGCGCAGACCGGCGACAGCGCCAGCCGTCTCCCGATCCCCTCACGCCGCGACGAGCTCCGGGAGCTGGCCCTCACGCTCGACGCCATGCTCGACTCGCTTGACGCCGCTCGATCGACGACGGAGCGGACGCTGCGCAGCCAGCGCGACTTCCTCGCTGACGCCTCGCACGAGCTGCGCACGCCGCTCACCAGCCTCATCACGAACCTCGAGATGCTGGCCGACTCTGACGACCCCGACGACGCCGAGACGGCCGCCGCGGCGCTGCGCTCCGCCCGCCGGATGCGCGGACTCGTGGCCGACCTGCTCGCGCTCGCGCGCGCCGACGAGCCGCGTGAGGGCCCCCGCGATCCGGTCGATCTCGCCGGGGTCGTCGGCGACGCCGTTGCCGAGGTCGAGGCCCTGCTCGTCGTCCACGTCCACATGGTCGACGC
>JAEZDB010000417.1 GCA_023429855.1 Actinomycetes bacterium | reverse complement strand
GAATACGCCACCGCCCCTGCCTCTCACGGCGCCGCGCCCGGAGGGGGACCACCCCGCCCCGACCGGAAACCCGCCAAGCAAGACACCCGTCCACGGCACTCTTTCGCCAGCCGGCCGGCGGGCCGATCTGTCCCTCATGAGTCCCGACGCGCAGACCTCAGAACACGTCTTCCTGCCGCTCATCGTGCGCGCGCAGCTGATGACGTGTGGTCTGGTCCTGACCGCGAGTGCGGTCGTGGCCGGCATCGGCGCGGTCGATCTGGATGCACTCCGAGCCCTGCTCGGCGCCTAGTTCGACCAAGCCAGCCGGCCACAACGACCTTCTCCGGGCGCGCGTGCGGCGCGCCCGTGGATGAACCCGTGGCACGCGGCCATCCAAGCCATCACTTAGGGTCTGGGAGACCGTGAGGATCCGAATCGCCTCGATCTCTGCCGCGCTGCTGAGCGCCGCCCTCGTGCTGCCCGCTGGCGCCGCCGCGGAGCTGCCGCGCCCGAAGAAGCCCGCCCAGCTTGCGGCCACGCTCGACGGCACGTCGCTGCTGCTCACGTGGAAGAAGGCGGCGTCGGGCAAGCTTGAGGCCGAGGTGCGCGTGCGGCGCGCGTCGGGCAAGACCACGACGCAGCGGCGTTCGGGCTCGGCGACGAAGGGCGCGCTGCGCGTGAAGGTGACCGACGCCGGCAAGGCGCCAGCGCGCGCGAAGGTCTCGATCCGCGCACGGCGCTGTGTGGGCAAGGGCTACCGCTACCGCTGCGGCAAGTGGACGCGCACCGTGAAGCCGACGGCGGCCGCCAAACCGCCCGCGCCCACCGTGCCTACGCCTACGCCGACGCCGGTGCCCGCGCATGGCAGCGCCCCCACGCTCGGCGGCTGCCCGATGTTCCCGGCGGGCCACGCCCTCAACCAAGACGTCTCGGGCCTGCCGGTCGATCCGCGCTCTGACGCCTACGTGCGGAACATCGGCCTAGAGGGCCACGTGCACCCCGACTTCGGTGCGGCCGACCTCGGCCAGGGCCCAGGCGGCTTCGGCATTCCCTTCAGCGTGGTTCCGGCGACCGAACCGCTTGTGCGGACCGTCTTCGGCGACTACGCCGACGAGTCCGATCCGGGGCCCTACCCGATCCCGCTGAACGCCCGCATCGAGGGTGGGCCGGACTCGGATGGCGACCGCCACGTGCTCGCCCTGCGCCAGGGCGAGTGCAAGCTCTACGAGCTCGGCAACGCCTACCCGCGCGGCGACCACTGGGAGGCCTCGGGCGGCGCCGTGTGGGACCTGGCGACGGGCGTGCGCTCCACCGGATCGAACCCAGGCTGGACGAGCGTCGACGCGGCCGGTCTGCCGATCCTGCCGGCGCTGGTGCGCTACGACGAGGTCGCCGCCGGCGAGATCCGCCACGCGGTGCGGTTCACCGTCGCCCGCAGCCAACGGGCCTACATCGCGCCGGCCAGCCACTGGGCGTCGTCGATCACCGACCAGGACGTACCCCCGATGGGCCTGCGCCTGCGGATGAAGGCCAGCTACGACCTCTCAGGCTTCCGCGGCCAGTCGCTGGTGATCGCCACGGCCCTCAAGCGCTACGGGATGATCGTCGCCGACAACGGCTCCAACTGGTACATCACCGGCGCCGCCGACTCCCGCTGGGACGACGACGACCTGAACCAGCTCAAGGGCATTCCCGGCGCGGCCTTCGAAGCCGTGCAGACCGGGGCGGTCGTGCGGCCCTAGCTGGCGTGGAACGCTACGGCTGCGCCGGGTTCGGCGCGGGCTCTGACGCCTCGTCGCCGCCGGAGGCCGCGGGCTTCGGGTCGCGCAGCAGCAGCCAGCTGATCCAGAAGCCGAGCCCGAAGAGTGGGTAGCTCATCACGATCTTGGCGGTCCCGAGCGCGACGAGCAGGTCGGCGAAGTAGAGCGGCAGCTGCACGGCCAACCGCAGCACGAAGATGCCGCCCCACATCAAGGTCACGAGCCGGAATCGCGCGTACTTCTCGGGGTCGTTGCGCCAGTCGCCCTGATCGCCCTTCAAGCCGACGACGATGTAGCCGATGAACGGCCGCCGAATGAGGATCGAGCCGAACGCGATGGTGGCGTAGCCGACGTTCGTGAGGAAACCGGGCAGGAAGAAGTCGCGGGCCTGGCCGGTGCGGCTGGCGATGTAGGCGGAGATGGCGACGCCGATCACGCCGGTCAGCGCGAACTGGATCGTCTGGCGGCGCACTGCGCGGGCCACGCCGAGGACGAGCGCGATGCCGACGGCGATGATCGCCGCCTGCTCGATGGTCGCGCCGGCCGTGACGGCGATGACGAAGGCCAGCGACGGGATCGACGCCTCGGCCATGCCGAGCGGACCGCCCATGACTTCGAGCAGCATCGGCCGCTCGGTGCCCGTCATCTGCTCGGCGACGCGAGAGATCTCGGCGCCGGGCTCGTGCTCGTCGCGGTCGTCGTGCAGGACCTCGGCGAGCTCGTCGACGACGTGGTGGTCGCGGGTCGACGCGCTCGCGGCCGGTCCGGTCGCGGGCTGCTCAGGCTCGCCGGATCCGGTCACGGGGTCGTGCCGCCCAGATCGCGCTGCAGGTCGCGCAGGTCTTCGAGGACCTGTGCCTGGCGCTCGATCGCCTGGTCGACGCGGCGCCGCAGCTCGGCCTCGGTCGGGCGATCGCCCGCGGCTGGCGTCGAGGGCGCCGGCGTCGTCGACGCCGGGGTGTCTGGCGTCGTCGCCGTAGCGTCGGCGTCGGCTCCGCTGGGCGCCGACTTCGCGGGCCCGGTCTTCAGGAAGTCGAGGGTCTGCTGCAGGCCGGCCTCGTCGGTGTCGTAGACGCCGACGGACTGGTTGGTGGTCGCGTCGATGATCACGGTCTTCGTGACGCTCTCGGCGTTGTCGGGGATGACCGACACGACGAAATAGAGCTGGCCCTTGACGAACACAGGACGCGGCTCGACGGCGCGATGGCTGCCCGTCTGCCCGATGCCGGCTGGGGTGTTGGCGCGGAAGGTGACGCCCGGGATCGGGACCGACTGCGTGACGCGCAGCGCCCGCGCGTTACCGGTGAGGCCCTCGTTGCCCGGCACCTTCCAGATCGACGTCCTGCCGGTCGTCGAGTTCGTGACGAAGACGGCGTTGGTGGTCGCCGCTTTGCCATACGGCTCGGCGACCGACACCCAGTAGTTCTCGCCCTCGGTGGCGCCCTGCAGCAGGTACGGCTGCCGGTTGAGCTCGGTGTCGACGATCTTCGTCTGGTCGGTGTGGAGGAAGAGGAAGTTCCAGATGCCGCCGCGCAGGGCGTAGGCGTCGTGCACGCGGCGCGTGAGCGTATCGGGCACGAGCCGGCCGCTGGCCGCGATCTCCGGCCGCTTGGCGGCCTCCTCGGGCGAGAGGTCCTCGATGCGGCCGTCGGGGCCGGGGTGCACGAGGAACGCGCCGCCGAGCACCGGGCGGCGGATCGGGAAGCCCTTGTACTTGATGTAGGGCACGAGGATCAGCGGCTTGCCGGCCTTGTCGAGGATGCCCACCGGATCGGCGAGGTCGACAAGCAGGCGGCGCTCACGCAGCTGCCAGTTCAGGGCGTCGAAGATCGCAAGGCCCGGCGAGTACTTAAAGCTCGCGTCGACGCGGTCGGACTTACGCGACAGGCTTTGCGCGTTCTGCAGCATCAGGCCGCCGCCCTGCTTCGTGTAGCGGCGGACCGTGCCCTCAGGCATGCGGATCGCGCTCCACTGCAGGCCGTCGGGCGTGTTGGTGACCCGCGGCTCCTGCAGGCGCTCGGTCGACGAGTTGAAGCTGCCCGACAGCACGCGCTCGGCGACCTCGCGGGGCACGAGCCGAACGATGCCGGTGTCGGGCAGCTGGTCGACCTCGGCGAACTCGCTGTGAACGGCCAGGCTGCGCTGCACGAGCAGCGGGTTGACGGCCTGCAGGACGAAGAACACGAGGCCCGCGATGGCGAACGAGCTGGCCCAGACGCCACGGCCCGGGTAGCGGCCGGCCTGCAGGTCGGCGACGGTGAGGCGCTGGCGGTTGCCCACGAGCCGCCCGATGCCGAGCACGAGCAGCGCGGCGATCCAGGGCAGTGGCGCGCGCCACACCCACATGAGCGGGGCGTGCAAGACGGGCCGCAGGAAGATCGCGATGAGCAGCAGCGCGACGCCGAGCGAGATCCACATGATCTTGCGGGCCCGGGGCGAGAGCGGTGGGCGGATCGGCCCGTCGCCGTCGCCGTCGCCGTTGCCGCCGCCGCCCGTGCGGCGAAGCGGGC
>JAEZDB010000368.1 GCA_023429855.1 Actinomycetes bacterium | reverse complement strand
GCCACCAAGCGTTGGTGGCAAACCCGGAGCCGTGCCGTCGGCGCTAGGCCGTCTTGCCGATCGCCTCGCCGACCTTGACGAGCATGTCGGCCTCGCCCTGGCTCACGCGCTCGGCGTGGAAGCCCATGAAACCGCCCTCCTTCGCGGCGTTCGCGGCGCGCTGGGCGGCCTCGACGATGAAGTTGCGGAACCCGTCGGCCTCCTCAGGCGCCGCCTTCTCGGTGAGCAGGGCGTTCACGGCGCGCAGCTCGTCGAGAATCTCGGCGCCGGCGAGGGCGCCCTTTGGCTTGAAGTCGCCCATCGGCGTCTTGTGCTCAGCGGTGATCTGCGCGATCACGCTCTTCGACACATCCTCGGCCAGTGCGCCGTGGCCGCCGCCGTTCGCCGCCTCGAGGATCGTCTTGACCGTCGCCTTTGACTCCTTCAGCGCCTCGATCGGGCCGCCCGGGTCGCTCAGCGAAATCGCCATGCCGGCCACGATCGGCGCCCGCTTAAGGCGGTCCCACTCAGCGTCGGTGTAGTCGGTCTTGCTGCTCATCTCTGACTCCTGGTTGAGGCGGGCCCGAGACTAACCCTGCAAAGGGTGGTTCCAGAGGGTGATTTTGAGGCGAACCAGTGCGCGCCGGGCCCGCGCACCGTGGTTCACCGTCGCGGGCCAAACGGACCGTGGTCCACTGTCGCGCCGCGCGAACGGACCGTGGTCCACTGTCGCTCTGGAGCAGTGGACCACGGTCCGTGTGGGCCCGGAGCGGGCTTAGTTCGCCGGAGCAGCCGCGCGCCGCATCAGCGCGAACTCCATCAGCTGCTCGGCGATGCGCCGCAGCGCGGAGCGGGCGTCGCTGATGCCGCCGTCGTTGATGTTCTGCGCGACGCCCGTCGGCGTCGGCCAGCCCTGCAGCGCGTGGACCATCTGCCGCAGCGCGAGCAGCGTCGAATTCGGGCCTTGCCAGCCGTCGCCCGTCGCGACGCAGCCCACGGGCAGCCCCCGCAGGTACGGGCGGGGGAGGTCCGCGGTGAGCTCGAGGTAGTCAAGCCCGTTCTTCAGCAGCCCGGAGACGCCGCCGTGGTAGCTCGGCGAGCACAGCACGATGCCCTCGGCCTCCGCGACGGCCTCCAGCAGCCACTGCGCCTTGGCCTCGGGCTCCACCTCGTCGTCGAAGTTCGGCAGGATCAGCCGGCTGCCCGGGATCAGCTGCGTGCGGCCGCCGAGCTGCTCGACGCGTTCGAGCACCACGCGCAGCGCCTGCTCGTTGGCGGTGCCGAAACGCATGCCGCCGCTGATGCCGAGGATCAGCGGGGCGGAGCTGCGATCAGGCGGCGACGTCATCGCCGCCATCGTAGGGCCGCGCGGCGGCGCGGCGGGCGCGGTGGCCTCAGGCTTTGGCCGACGCCAGGTGCGGCGCGACCCACGCCTCGATCTGGCGCTCGGGCACCGCGCCGACCTGCCGGGCGACCTCTTTGCCGTCCTTGAACAGGACGAGCAGCGGGATGCTCTGCGCCTGGTAGCGCTGGGCGAGGTCGCCGTGGGCGTCGCAGTCGACCTTGACGATCTTCAGGCGGCTCGCGTGCTTGGCCGACAGGCTCTGCAGCGCCGGGGCGATCGCGCGGCACGGACCGCACCATTCGGCCCAGAAGTCGACGATCACCGGCACCGAGGAGTTGACTTCGGCGTCGAAGCTCTCTGAGGTCGCGTTCACGAGCCACGGCAGCGCCTCGTGGCACTTGGCGCAGCGCGGCGTGCCGCTCGCGACGGCGCCGACGCGGTTGTTGGCGCCGCAGCTGGCGCAGCGAATGATCGACGAGGTGGCCATAGGACGCAGCGTAGCCCGCTCGGCGCGCGAGACGCGGCAGGTTGCTGCCGGGCCGTCCTAGCCTCAGCCGCATGAACCCCGCAGGCCACGTCGCCTTCTACCCCAGCCGCGTGCAGATCACGGTTCACGACTGACCGGCCCCGGTACCCTGGTTCGATCGCCACGACCCCGCACGAACCGCTCCGCTCCGGCGACGAGGCTGCGCTGCCTGCGCCGCTGGGCTCGGCCGTCGTCGTCGAGGGCTCGTGGGGCTTTGCGCACGCTGAGCGCGTCCTCGTGCTCAACGCGGGCGGCACGATCGGCATGGGCCCCGACGCCACTGGCGCCCTGGCGCCGCTGCCCTCGAAAGACATCGTGGCTCACGCGCGCCCGCGCGACGACTCGGGGTTCGGCGTCACGTTCGCGTCGTTTCGCCGGCCGAAAGACTCCTCGCGGATGCGACCCGCCGACTGGGTCGAGATCGCCGACGCGATCGTCGCGCTCGCCGAGGGCCACACCGGGATCGTGGTGCTGCACGGCACCGACACGCTCGCGTTCACGGCCTCGGCCCTGAGCTTCATGCTCGCGGGCGTCGACCGCCCGATCGTGGTGACCGGGGCCCAGCGGCCGATCGCCGAGCACCGCTCCGACGCGCCCCAGAACCTCACCACGGCATGCATGATCGCCTCGCCGCGCACCCACGGGCTGCCGGTGGTGCCAGAGGTGACGGTGTGGTTCTACGAGTACCTGCTGCGCGGCAACCGCACGTCGAAGATCGACGCCGACAGCTACCACGGGTTCGCGTCGCACAATCTCGCGCCGCTCGGGCACGCGGGCGTCGCGCTCAAAATCGACGCGCCGCTCGTCCTGCCCGCGGGCGAGGGCCCGCTGCGGCGCGCGGCCGGCGTCTGCCCCGACGTGGCGGCGGTCAAGCTGCACCCTGGCCTCGACGCAGTCACGCTCGACGCGATCCTCTCGCGGCCTGGTCTGAAGGGCGCGGTGATCGAGGCCTACGGCTCCGGCAACGGCCCGAGCGAACCGGACTTCCTGGCGGTCCTGCAGCGCGCGTCCGACGCCGGCATCGTCGTCGTGATCACCACGCAATGCGGCACCGGCACCGTGCGCGAGGGCTACTACGCCGCCGGCGCCGCCCTGTTTGAGACGGGCGCGATCTCCGGCCTCGACCTCACCTTCGAGAGCGCCCTGACCAAGCTGATGGTGCTCCTCGACAAGTACCCCGCCGACAGGGTGCGCGCGCTCATGGCGACGCCGCTCGCCGGCGAGCTCACGCCGCTCGGCTGAACCCCGGCGCCGAGGTCGACCGTCCTACCTGTCGCTCCCTCGTCCGACAGGAACGACGATCGACCTCGCAACGGTCCGTCGCGCGCCGCGCCGCGTTCCGGTACAACCCGGCGATGCGTCTGCTGCCCCGCCCGACCTACGCGAATGTAATGGCGACCGCCGCGATGTTCGTCGCGCTCGGCGGCACGTCGTACGCCGTGGCCAAACTCCCGAAGGGGTCGGTTGGGACGGCGCAGCTCAAGAAGGGCGCGGTGACGAGCGCCAAGCTTGCTCCGGGCGTGGCGGTGTCGGGGCCGAGCGGTCCGCGTGGGCCGCGCGGTGAGGCCGGACCCGCTGGGGCCGCCGGACCGCGGGGAGCAACGGGCGGCGTCGCTCAAGCCGAAGCCTGGCAGAGCCTGCCGCTGCAGCCCGCCTGGTCGAACTTCGGCTTCGGCTACGAGTTTGGCGGGTTCCGCAAGGACGCTTCGGGCACCGTCCAGCTGCGCGGCGTCCTGCGGGCGCAGGCTGCGCCGACCGAGCTCATCGCCATGCTGCCGCCCGGCTATCGCCCAGGGCAGATCGAGGTCTTCTCGCCGAACAGCGGCGGGCTCTCGGACCATGCGCGCGTCGACGTGTACCCGAGCGGCGCCGTCATCTGGAAATCGGGATCCGACGCGCCGCAGAGCTACGTGAGCCTCAGCGGCGTGTTCTTCACCCCGACCGGCTAATGGACTGCGGGCGCGTCGCCCCGCGGTACCGCCAAGCCCTCTACGCTGCACAGCCATGGCCGACGCCCCGATCACGTGCCCTGAATGCGGCAGCGAATACACCTACGAGCTGAACGACCTGACGGTCTGCTCGATGTGCGCGCACGAGTGGTCGGCGGCTGACTCTGCGGCGCCGGTGATCAAGGACTCGGTCGGCAACGTGCTGGCCGACGGCGACACGGTGGTCGTCGTGAAGGACCTGCCGGTGAAGGGTTCGCCCAAGCCGATCAAGCGCGGCACCAAAGTCAAGGGCATCCGGCTGGTCGACGGCGTCGGCGACCACGACATCGACTGCAAGGTCGACGGCTTCGGCCCGATGCAGCTCAAGTCGAGCGTGGTGAAGAAGGCCTGAGGCAGCCAACATTGATGCGTTGATGCGTTAGCATCAACGCTATGCGCACGACGCTCTCTCTCGACGACGACGTCGTCGCTGCGGCCAAAGAGCTCGCCGCAGCGGAGCGCCGCTCGCTCGGTTCGGTGATCTCGGAGCTCGCACGACGTGGCCTCACGCCGGCGCGCGTGGAGTCCGACGGCGTGCTGCCCGTGATCCGGGTGCCGGCGGGCACGGCGCCGATCACTCCGGAGATGGTGCGCCGAGCACTCGACGAAGACTGAGCACGCCTTGGCGCTGCTCGACGTCAACGTCCTCGTGGCGCTCGCCTGGGACTCGCACATCCATCACGCTGCGGCGCGCGCGTGGTTCTCGGCGCGTGCTCCAGCTGGCTGGTCGACCTGTTCGGTGACCGAGACCGGTTTCGTCCGCGTGTCGTCAAATCCAAAGGTTCTTCCGAGCCCGATCTCGGTGGCCGAAGCCACCCGCGTGCTCGCTGCGATCTGCGGAGCGCCGGGGCACTCGTTCGTTGTCGACGAGGTGTCGCCGAGGGATGCCGATATGCCGAGTCTCAGCGGACACCGACAGGTGACCGACGCGCACCTGCTCGTCCTCGCCCGGCGTCATCAGCTGCCGCTGGTGACCTTCGACGCCGCTGTTGCGTCGCTCGCGATGAGCGGAGACAAGGTCGAGGTGCTCACGGCGCTGTGACCGCGCCCTGGGGGACCCCCCACGAGCCGTTTTGCAGTTGAGGGGCGACCCCTCATGCGGCGCAGGCGGCCGGGCCGCAGCATGGCGGCCATGCACCGCTCAATCGCACTCGGCGACCTCGCGCATCGCCGCCACCACCACCGCACCGCTCGCCGCGTCCTCGCCGCAGCGCTGACGCTCGCCGCAGCCGGCGCCGCCACGGCGCCGTCGGCGAACGCGCTCATCGTGTCGACCGGACCAGAGGGGCTTGCGATGCGCGAACCCAACAACACGCTCAACCGGATCAAGCTGTCGCTCGTCGAGTCGGGCGGCGTGACGCGCTACCGCGTCGAGATGCCGGAGTTCGGCGGCCGCGGCGCGTCGGGCGGTCCCGGCTGCACCACGGAGGAGCCGCAGCGCGGACTGAACGTCGTCACCTGCGAGCGGATCACGCCGCGGGTGACCGTGAGCCTCGGCCCGTTCGACGACACGTTCTCCGTCGACCCGACGTTCCCCGACCCGATCGACATCTTCGGCGGCATCGGCGCCGACCGCATCACGCTCGGCGCCGGCAACGACACGCTGCGACCGAGCTCGGGCGGCGGTGGGGTCGACGGCGGCGCGGGCGACGACGTGCTGAACGGCGGCGGCGACGGCGGCTCGATCCAGGGCGGCGAAGGCAACGACCAGCTCAGCGCCCGCCAAGGCACGTCGATCGACGGCGGCCCGGGCGACGACGTCCTGACCCTCGACGGCGACGGCGTCGACATGGTCCGCGGCGGCGAGGGCTTCGACACGTTTACCGGTCCGGGCTCTGCGCGGGTCGTCGACAGCCGCGACGGCGTCGCCGAGCAGGTCTTCTGCGGCCGCTTCGCCAACAACTTCGAGTCGAAGTTCTCGCTGCGGTTCTCGCGGGCGTTCGTCGACCTCGTCGATACGCCGGACGATCAGGGGCTGTTCGCGGCCGGCTGCGCCAACGTCGACCGGGCACCGCGCGGCGAGACGCACACGGTCGAGCTGCCCGGCACGTCGGTCCGCGTCCGCGGCGGCCGCGCTGAGGTCAAGGTTCGCTGCCGCACGAAGTCGCGCTGCCGCGGGACGGTGAGCGTCGCCCTCGGGACGGCCACCGGATCCGCGAAGTACGGGATCGCCGGCGGCAAAACCCGCACCGTCCGTGTGAAGGTCGCCGGTCGCGCCCCGACGGCGCGGGTCTCGGTGACCGAGCAAGGCGTGAAGGGCCTGCGTACCCTCGACGCCGGCCTGCGCG
>JAEZDB010000335.1 GCA_023429855.1 Actinomycetes bacterium | reverse complement strand
CCGCGTACCCTTGCCCGCATGGCAGACGCCGAAGGCACGACTCCCGAGCCCGTGCGCCCGTTCGCGGGTGACGCGGCCGGCGGAAACACCAAGAAGGCCGACAAGGGCACCCCATGGGGCAATGCCTCTGCGCGCGTTGAGCTCGTGGTCGACGCTGCCGAGCGCGCCGCAGAGGAGCTGCGCCGCCAGGCCGAGCGCCGAGCGCGCGAGCGGATCTCGGAAGCCGACCGTGCTGCGGAGCTGCGCGTCGAGGCGGCCGAGCGCGAAGCGAGCGAGATCATCGCGGCTGGCAAGGCCCGCGCCGCCCGCGCCGAGGCGAAGGCCCGTGAGAGCGCGGCCCGCGCCCGCGAGCATGCGATCGCCGAGCGCGACGCCGTGCAGCGCGAAGCCGCACAGATCCTCGACGCCGCACGCGCCGAGGCCGAAGGTCTCGTGAAGGAGACGCGCGGCGAGGTCGACGAGCTGCTGTCCTCCGCCCAGAGCGAGGCCGACGAGATCATCGGCGTCGCCGAGCACGAGGCCGATCAGCTGCGCCGCCAGGTCCGCGGCGAGACGACGCGCGAGAAGGCCCTCGCCGAGCAGGAGATCAAGGCGATCCGCGACGAGGCTGCCGGCGAGCGCGAGCGCATCCTGGCCGGCGTCGAGGAAGAGGCAGCGGCGCTGCGCGTCGAGGTCGAGCGCGAGGTCAAGGAGCGCCGCGAGGAGGCGGTCCGCCGCGCCCGCGAGATCGTCTCCAACGCCCGCGCCGTCGCCAGCGAAGTCCTCGACGAGGGCACCGAGATCGGCAACAACCTGCAGCAGCTCGGCTCGTCGATGCGTTCGAACGCCGAGCGGATTCTGCGCGACACGCAGCAGGCCCACCGCGCGCTCATCGCGCGCCTGGATCAGGTGTCGAACGTCCCCGTGCCGGAGGATGAGCGCCGGGGGCGATCTGAGATCACCGCGCGGTCCCTCCGGTCCGAGCGGGCGGCGCGGCCCTCGAGCCTGAGCCGCGACATGCCGATCTCCTCGGCGTCGCGCGATGAGGAACTGCGCGTGCCGGACTTCCTGAGCATCGATCAGGCGACCGAGCGCGACTTCGACATCCCGGAGTTCCTCTCGTAACGCACCTGTTCTCGGCCTTGACCGAACGGTTACGTTTGGCGCAATAGCGCTGCCATAGCGCGAACGCGCGCGGCTGCTTCCCTCGCGGGTCCCCCAACCCTGTGAGGGCTCCATGCCTCCCTACCGTCGTCTCCTGCTTGCCCTGGTGGCGTTTTGCGCTGCTGCGTTGTTCCCGACTTCGGCTTCACCGGCCGGTTCAGTGGCTTCTTCTTCTTCAAGAAGCCGGTCCGCGGGAAGCAGTTCGACTTCGGGAAGGGCTGCGGATTCCAGAGCCGCGTGCGCGTCAGCCGCGCCATCCGCCTGCAGGCCGGGTCGCCGCTCGACTTTGAGGTCCCCGAAGACAACGACCAGTACGTCGCGCACGTCACCGGCGCCACCGCGCCACCGAAGGTGCGGGTCACCAGCCCGTCCGGCAAGGTGTTCGAGTCGGGCGCCGGCCCCGCCACGAGCGACCAGCAGTCGTTCCTGATCGTCGAGAGCGCACCCGACAACGAGACGTCGGTCTTCCTCGCCAAGGACGCCGCCCCAGGCGACTGGAAGATCGAAGCGCTGCCAGGCAGCACGATCACCGGGCTGGAGACGCAGGCCGAAGACAAGGCACCGACGGTCGTCGCGGCGAAGGTCCGCAAGCAGGGCGAGCAGCGCGTCGTCGACGTGCGCGCGTTTGTGAAGCCGGGCGAGAAGATCTCGCTGGAGGTCGTCGGCGAGGACTACCAGCAGACGGTTGCCCGGAACCTGAAGCTGCGCAGCTGCTCCGGCGGCGTCAAGGCTCCCGGTCACACGAGCGCCGAGTCAAGGTGCGCGACGGTCCGCTTCACGCCGACGTTCAGATACCAGGGCAAGCGCACCGTCAAGGCGATCGTGACCGACGAGAACGGCGCCGCCCTCGACGCCTTCAACGCCGCCACGTTCAGCGCGCCGAAACCGGCGACGCCGGGCAAGGTGCCGGCCGTGCGGATCGTGCGCAAGGGCACCGACGTGTTCGCGATCTGGGGCAAGGGCAGCAAGGGCACCACGCGCAACGGCGCCTACGTGATCCTCGGCGACGGGCGCAAGATCGGCCACACTGCGCCGGTCCCGTGCCTGGCCTGGAAGATCCCGAACGTGCGCCGCGACACCTCGGTCAAGCTGCGCGTGCAGGCCGGCCGACAAGACATCCAGTTCGGGGGCGCCGTCACGGTCACGCTGCCAGGCGGCAAGGACTACGCCGGGCCGGCGAGCCTCAGGGGCAAGAAGCCCCCAAGGTCCTGCGACTCGATCTAGCCGCCGGTCAGGCGAGGGTCGGTGAGGCGAGCGCGATCGCCTCACCGACCGCCAGCGCCTGCGCGCGGATACCGCGCGCTGTGGCAGCGGTGACGAAGCGATCGGCCGCGTCGGCGACAGGCGCGTAGATGCCGTCGATCTCGTAGCCCTCGCTGTGGATCGGGATGGCGAGGCGGGCGCCCAGGATCTCAGCAGCCACGGCAGCCTGCTCGGGGTCGAGGACGGCCGGTAGCGGGCTTGCCGGGCGGCGGTGCGGAAAGCGCGTCACCGCGCCGTTGACCGGCAGCAGGACCGCGTCGAAGGGGCCCGCACGCAGCGCGGTTCGCCACCAGTGGCCGTGGAACATCGTATCGCCCAGGTGCAGTACACGCGCGCCGCCGGCCTCGACGAGCCAAGAGGTCTGCGGGTCGCCGAAACCGTCGACCGCCGGGATCGCCGTGACCGTGAACGGGCCGACCGTCTCGGACTGCCAGGGCGTGAAAGTACGACGCGCGCGGCCGGTCGCGGCCAGCTCGGCGTCGGACTGCTGCAGCGCGAGCTCTTCGAGCCCCTCACCCCCACCGGCCGGCGGCTCGAAGACCGGGGCACCCGGCGCGAGGGCGGCATCGAGCGCAGCGGCGTCGGCGTGGTCGCGGTGCAGGTGCGTAAGCAGTCCCGCCACCGCCCGCCCGGGGGTCGCGGCCACCACCTGCGGCAGCGGCGTACCGGCGGCGCGGTCACCGAACGCGGCAAAGACCGCCGCCGGATCGCCGAGCGGGTCGACCACCAGCGTCGCGCCGTCTGCTTCCAGCTCGACGCCGGCCCACCCCAGCCACTTCAGTTGCATCGCTCCTACCTCCGTCGGTATGGCGGTTCGCAACCATCACAAACCGCACGCTGCCACTTATACAGCACGATCGTTCGTTCGCTAAACTCGCGACCATGGCTCGCCGTTCCGCCGCCGATGTCGCCGATAGCCGCTCGCAGGTGGTCGAGGCGGCGGTCGACCTCGCCTCGGTGATCGGCCTCGAAGGCCTCACGATCGGCCGCCTCGCCACCGATCTACGCATGAGCAAGAGCGGCCTGATCGGCCGTTTCGGCGACAAGGAGACCCTTCAGCGCGCGACCCTGGAGGCGGCGATCGCCCGGTTCATCGCATCGGTGTGGACGCCGGCATCAGGGGCGCCCGCTGGCCTGCCCCGCCTCGAGGCGGTCATCGACGCCTGGATCGCCCACCTCGCGGGCGGCGTCTTCCCTGGCGGCTGCTTCCTCACAACCGCCTCCGTCGAGTACGACGCGCGCCCGGGCCCGCTCCGCGACGACATCGCCGGCGCCGCCAAGCGCTGGCTCGCCGTCTTGGAGGCCGACGCCGCCGAGGCCGTCCGCGCCGGCGACCTCCCCACGGGCCGCAACCCCGCCGACGTCGCCCTGGAGCTCTACGCGCTCGCGTCAGGCGGCAGCGTCCTTGCGCGGCTCACCGGCCCGAGCAACGACCTCAGCCCTACTCGCGCCGCGATGCGCCGCGCGCTCGGGCTCGATGCCGGCGCCTGAGCGCCCGCCCGAGACACCCAGAAAGTCCGCCGCGACCCGCAGTGCAAGCCTGCGCCCGCGAGCCGTCGACGAAGACGCGTCGCGCGAACGGCACTGGTAGTATCGCCACTCCCGCGGGGCTGTAGCTCAGCTGGTAGAGCGCCGCCATGGCATGGCGGAAGTCAGGGGTTCGAGTCCCCTCAGCTCCACTCCTCGGGTACGAAGGCCTCCGCTCGCGGAGGCCTTCGTCGTTGTGAGACGCCGCGCTACAGCGAGACGATCCAGGCGCCGCTTTCGGCGCCGGCGTCGATGGCCGCTTCGGCGTGCCGAAGCTCGGCGGCGAGGCGGCGGAGCGGGTCGGGCCAGACCACGTCGCGGGGTCGGCGCGGGTCGGACGCGACGACTGCATCGAACTCGGCGACGGGGTCGAAGTCGGCGATGGCGCGGAGCGCGACCATAAACGGCGTCGGCCGTGGCGCGGTAAGACCAGAGAGTGGAGCGAGGTGAAGCACGGGAGAGACTCGAGAGACGAAGGGAGCGCGCTGGGGAACTCGCGCCGTGAACGACGGACGCCACCAAGTTTAGATACCCACGGTATTTGCAGTGTGCCAAGGGGCACAGTTCGCAGAACACTGAACAACAACCCAGCCTTGACCGGACCCGCGGGTACCGCCAAGAGGTTCAAGCGGCCGACGCGTTGTTGAGCATTGCTAAACAACGCTTGAGTGCTCTTGCACACTTTTTCGGTCTATGAGACTCTGCCTACTAGTTCAGAGCCCAGCGCCATCGGATGGCCACCCCCGGGACTCAGAACTGATCCGCCTCACCAACGGATCTTCACCGTCGCTTCTGGAGGAGCCAACGTGTCGCAAGTAACGATGCGGTCGCGCGTACCCGCGTCCGCCCCCACGCCCCTGTCTGCCCGAGTTCGCGTCCGCGCCTACTCGGTGCTCGTCGTCCTGCTGAGCCTGCTCGGCATCGCGATCGCTCCCGCGTCCCCGGCGAGCGCCGCTGCCTCCCCCGTCACCAAGGCGGATCTCTGCGCGGCCTGGAACGCCGCCGGCACCGCCAACCCCGAGATCGAGCTGTCCTCCGGTCTCAGCGTGAGCGCCGCCCACGCCACGCGCATCGGCAAGAAGTGCACGGCATCAGGCGCCGGCGTCGCCCTCACCGGCGCGTCGATCAGCGAAGACCGCGGCTCCGGGTCCGGCGCCAGCGCTACCGCCCAGCTGCTTGCGGCCGTCACCCACGCCGCGGGCACCGACCCCGACCTCAAAGAGGGCGACGAGGTCTTCAAGGGCGCGACGATCAAGAACCTCAACGCGGTCCTCAAACTCGGCTACTTCGAGATCAGCGGCTCGATCGAGGTCAAGTTCTCGGGCACACTGACCAAGCTCCAGTTCAAGGGCAAGCTCTACGGCGTCGGCCGCTACACGCTCCAGCTCTCGAGCCCGACCGGCGGCACGCTGCTGCCGAACGTCGAAGGCTCCGGCATCGACTTCACCGGCACGCTCGTCGTGCAGGGCGACTACATCGCGCTCGACGTCGTCGGTGCCGCCTCGTCGCTGACCTTCGGCGAAGGCGACCAGCGCGTCTCCGTCGCTGGCGCCAACCTCAAGCTCAACCTGTCCAACGAGCAGACGCTGCACCTTGCCGTCGCCGGCACCATCGGCATCGGCTCCAACGTCTCCGTCGAGGGCGACCTCGACGCGGACTTCGACGAGTCCGGCCTCAAGAGCCTCACCGGCTCCGGTGCCCTCGCCGCCACCATTCCGGCCCGGAGCTCCAGCCCGGCCGGATCGATCAAGGGCGACGCCACGCTGAAGTACACGCGTGAGC
>JAEZDB010000325.1 GCA_023429855.1 Actinomycetes bacterium | reverse complement strand
GGGCCCCCCCCGCCGCGGCGCCCGTTCTCGTTGTGGCCCGCGGCGCTGCTGCCGATACACAGAGCGTGAGCGCCGTCCCTGACGCACCCCGCGACCTGCCGATCGGCGGGCAGGCCGTCCTCGAAGGCGTGATGATGCGCGGCCCCAAGCACTGGGCCGTCGCCGTCCGCCTGCCGGACGCTCACCCGACCGACCCCGGCGGGATCGCGATCGTCGACGAGCCCGCCGAGTCCGTCCTTGCCCGCCACGCGGTGCTTCGCAAGCCCGTCATCCGCGGTGCGGTGGCGCTCGTGGAATCGCTGGGCATCGGCGTCCGCGCGCTCGGCATCGCCGCCAACGCCCAGACGCCCGAAGGTGAGGCCAAGCCGCTCACGGGCCTGGCTTGGGCGCTGACCGTCGCCGCTGGCCTCGGCCTCGCGGTCGGACTGTTCTTTCTGCTGCCCGCGACGCTCGTGAAGCTGATCGCCGGCGACTCGCTGCCTGGCAGCGTGGAGTTCGTCGCCGTTGAGAAGCTCACGCGTCTCACGATCTTCATCTCCTACATCTGGCTGGTCTCCCGCATGGCCCACCTGCAGCGGGTGTTCCAGTACCACGGCGCCGAACACCAGTCAATCGCCTGTCTTGAGGCCGACCAGCCGCTCACGCCGGAGAACGCCGCCCGCTTTAGCCGGCTCCACCCGCGCTGCGGCACCAGCTTCATGCTGCTCGTGATGGTGGTGTCATTCGCGGTGTTCGTGCCGCTCGGCAACCTGCCCCTCGGATGGTTGCTCCTCTCGCGCGTCCTCGGGATCCCGCTCGTGGCGGGACTCTCCTTCGAGCTCATCAAGTGGATGGGCCGCCGCCGCGACCTGCGCCTGGCCCGCGCCCTGATGTGGCCCGGCATGCAGCTGCAGCGCCTCACCACGCGCGAGCCGACCCGTGATCAGCTGCAGGTCGCCATCGCCGCGCTTGAGCGGGTGCTCGCGCACGGTGACCCGCGTCAGGCGCCGGCCGCCCAGCGCGCCGGCCTCGACCTCGCCGCCTGAGCGACGCTCCGAAGCCGCTCGCAACGCTGCGCGCCACCGCCGTGTTGAATCGACCCGATTGGGCGCCGGATATGGCGGTCAGATCGGGTTGATTGGCTGCGGGGGCGTGAATCGACCCGATTGGACGGCGGATATGGCGGTCAGATCGGGTTGATTGGCTGCGGGGGCTGCCGGTCACTGGAGCGCTTGCGTCTTGCTGCGCGGCGGCAGCAGCCCGCCGGGCGCCGCCCCGGACTAGACTGGATCGCCGGATGCTTAGCGGACTCGTCGAACAGATCCAGTTGCGCTTCAAGGAAGCCGAGGCCGCGATGAGCGACCCGGCCGTCATCGGCGACCGGCAGAAGTACGCCGACGCGGGCCGTCGCTACAACCACCTCAAGCCGGCCAACGCGCTCGCGGAGGAGTGGGTCACGATGACCGGCGACGCCGAGGGCGCCCGCGAGATGCTCGCCGAAGAAGAGGATCCTGAGGTGCGCGAGATGCTCAAGACGGCCGAGGCCCGGCTGCTGGAGCTCGAGGAAGAGATCCGCCTTGCGATGGTCGAGCCCGACCCCAACGACGACAAGCCGGTGATCGTCGAGATCAACGGCGGCGCCGGCGGCGACGAGGCGGCGATCTGGGCCGGCGACCTCTACCGAATGCTCACCCGCTACGCCGAGCGCCGCGGGTTCAAGCCCGAGCCGATGGAGAGCAGCGAAGGCAAATACACCTTCGCGATCAAGGGCGACGGCGCCTACTCCGTCTTCAAGTATGAGGGCGGCACGCACCGTGTGCAGCGCGTCCCCGCAACCGAGTCCCAGGGCCGCATCCACACGTCGACGGCCACGGTCGCCGTGCTTCCCGAGGCCGACGAGGTCGACGTGGAGATCAACCAGAACGACCTCCAGATCGACGTCTACCGCTCCGGCGGACCGGGCGGCCAGTCCGTCAATACCACCGACTCGGCCGTGCGCATCACCCACAAGCCCACGGGCGTCCAGGTCGCGATGCAAGACGAGAAGAGCCAGCTGCAGAACCGCGAGAAGGCCATGCGCGTGCTGCGCGCCCGCCTGCTCGAGCGGGCCATCGCCGAGCAGCAGGCCGAGCTCTCCGCAGGCCGCAAGGCGCAGGTCGGTACCGGCGACCGCGCCGAGAAGATCCGGACCTACAACTACGGTGAACGGCGCGTGACCGACCACCGCATCAAGCTCACCGTCCACGCGCTCGACAAGATCCTCGTGGGCGAGCTCGACGAGTTCACCGACGCCCTCCAGGCCGACGAGCGCCGCGCGCGCCTCGCCGAGCAGGCCGAGAAGGTCTGAGATTCGCGCCACCGACCTCGTACGCCGGTGGACGCCGGAGTTGCGCGAGGCCGGGGTCGACACGCCGCGGCTTGACGCCGAGCTGCTCATCGCCCACGCGCTGGGCACCGACCGGCACCGGATGTTCCTCGACGACCCCCTGCTCGACGAGCAGCAGCTCACGCGCGCTCAGGCGCTGCTGCGGCATCGCGCCGCCGAGCGTATCCCGGTCGCGTACCTCACCGAGACGCGCTGGTTCGACGAGCTCGAACTGCACGTCGACCACCGCGTGCTCGTGCCGCGCCCCGAGACCGAGCTGCTCGTCGAGCTGGCGGCTGCGCTGGCGCCGCAGGATGCGACGGCGATCGACGTCGGCACGGGCAGCGGCGCCGTCGCTGTGAGCCTGGCCTGCCGACGTCCCGACCTGCAGATCACCGCGAGCGACATCGACGAACACGCCCTCGCGGTCGCCCGCAAGAACGCCGCTCGCCACGTGCACCCCGAAGGCAAGCCGCTCGCGTTCCAGCATGCGCCGCTGCTCGGCGACTGGGCCGGGGAGGTCGTGGTGTCGAACCCGCCCTACGTGGAGGAGACGACTCGATCTGACCTCGCGCCGGAGCTGGAACACGAGCCGCAGCACGCGCTCTACGCCGGCGACGACGGGCTCGACGTGATTCGCCCGCTGATCACGCAAAGCCGCGAGCGGCAGGTCGGGCTGGTCCTGTTGGAACACGGCTGCCAGCAAGGCGAGGCGGTCCGAGCGTTGTTGGGGGCCGCCGGCTACCGCGCCTCGACCGAACGCGACCTGGCCGGCCACGACCGCATCACCTGGGCGCTGCGCGCCGACCTCTGGCCGCTGACGGCCGAGCAGCAGGCCGCGCTGCGGCTGCTGGCTTAACCCAACCCCGGCCAGAACTCTGCGACGCGCGCGCGGGCGGCGACCGCGACCGAGTGCTCCGCGACGGCGGGGGCGTCGGGTGACTCGTCTGCGCCGAGGACATCGAGCGTGTCGGCGAACGACCGCGCGAGGGCGTCGACGTCGTAGCCGCCCTCGAGCGCCAGGCCGATCGGCGCGCCGAGCTCGTCGGCGACGGACCGCAGCGACGCGGCCATCGCCGCGAAGCCGTCGTCGGTCACCTCGCACGAGGCGAGCGGGTCGTCGGCGTGGGCGTCGAAGCCGGCGCTGATCAACAGCAGCTGCGGCTCGAACGTGCGCGCCAGCGGCACCAGCACGTGTTGCACAAGCGACACGAACGTCTCATCGCCCGAACCGGATCGCACGGGCAGGTTCACCGTGTGGCCCGCGCCGTCGCCCGTGCCGACTTCATGCGCCGAGCCAGTGCCCGGGTAGAGGGGCGACTGGTGGATCGACGCGAAGAGCACGGTCGGATCGGCTTCGAGGACCTGCTGGGTGCCGTTGCCGTGGTGCACGTCCCAGTCGACGATCATCACGCGCTCTAGCCCGTGCGCCTGCACCGCGTGCCGGGCTGCGATCGCCACGTTGCTCAGCAGGCAGAAGCCCATCGCCCGACCGGTCTCGCAGTGGTGGCCCGGCGGACGGTGCGCCGACGCCGCCGAGCGCGGGGCATCGCCGTCGCCGAGCAGCAGGTCGACGACGTCGATCGCACCACCCGCCGAGTGCAGCGCGGCCTCCCACGAGGC
>JAEZDB010000280.1 GCA_023429855.1 Actinomycetes bacterium | reverse complement strand
ATGGTGAGCAGGCCGGCGTCCTCGGCGCGCTCAAACGTCTCAGCGAGGGCTCGCCAGCTCACCATCGCACGGGCCAGCGACTCCTTCGACGGCGTGAAGCCCGGCACCGGACGGCTGAACATGATCTCGTAGTACGTCGGACGCCGCCGCGCATAGGCGGCGTAGGCCAGCGCGAGCGCCTCGATGTCGGCCAGCGGATCGTCGGTCCGGGGCACCGCGGCAAGGGCGTCTTCGAGGCCTTGGAAGCCCTCGAGGTAGAGCGCCTCGACGATGCCGTCCTTGCCACCGAAGTAGTGGTAGATCCCCATCGTCGACAGCCCGGCTTCGGCCGCGATGGCTCGGACGCTCAGAGCCGTCGGACCCTGGGTGCCGAGGAGCCTGGCAGCCGCTTCGAGCGTGCGGGTACGCGCGCTGTTGTCGTCGGCCATAACGGGCACTCTATGGCGTTTGCACCTGGAAATGGCGGTGTTCCCAGTTCGGGGGACAAGCTCGCGTGTCACGATGGACGCGTGTTTCACCACGTCACGCTGCGTGTCTCCGACCGCGACGACGCCGAGCGTTTCCTGCGAACGGCCCTGGCGCCGCTGGGGCTCGGGCCCACGGGCGACGACGGTGAGTTTCTGCAGTTCGCGGACCTGTCGGTCGCGCCCGCCCGATCTGACCGTCCCCCGACGACGGGACTCCACGTCGGATTGGTCGCACCGTCAACTCCAGCGGTCGACGCGTTCTGGCGGGCCGGGGTCGACGCGGGGTACGCGAGCGACGGTGAGCCGGGGCTCCGCCCGCAGTACTCGCCGGGCTACTACGGCGCTTTCCTGCTCGACCCCGACGGCAACAGCATCGAGGCGGCGCTCCACGAGGGGCTGCGCCTCCCGCCTGGCACCGTCGACCACCTCTGGATCCGCGTCGCCGACGCCGCGGCCTCGGAGCAGTTCTACGCGCACCTCGCTCCACACGCCGGGTATTCGCTGCGCGCTTCGCAGCCCGGCCTCGTGCGCTTCCGCGGCGCGCGCGGCGGATCGGTCACGTTCCTCGACGGCGAGCCGCGCACAACGGGTGTGCACTTCGCCCTTGCCGTCGCTGACCGTGCCGCCGTTGACGCCTTTCACGCGGCTGCCATCGGGGCGGGTGCCATCGAAAACGGCGCGCCCGGGCTGCGTCCCGCGTACGGCGCGGACTACTACGGCGCGTTCGTCCGAGACCCGGGCGGGCACAACATCGAGGCCGTCGCAGGCCTCAGGTAGCGGCGTGTCGCCCTTTTGCGGGACGGATTGACCGGCTTCGCCGTGCGAGCATCACGGTGGTCGACCGGTCGCCTACCTAGCCTTCCAAGTGAGCGTCAGTCCGACGGTCTTTGAGGAGCATCGTGGCGGCGAAACGCAAAGCGAAGTCACTCATCGAAGAGTGCGAGATCAATCTCCACGGCAACGTCATGGCGTATCGCCACGGCGGCTCCGGGCCGAAGATGGTGCTGCTCCACGGCATCGCCTCCAACAACCGCACGTGGGACCCGGTCATCGAGCAGCTGGCGGCGTCGCACGAGGTGATCGCGCCCGACCTGATCGGCCACGGGCGCTCGGCCAAGCCGATGGCCGACTACTCGATCGGCGGCTACGCGGCCGCCGTGCGCGACTTGCTGCTCGCCCTCAAGTTCGAGCGGTTCACGCTCGTCGGGCACTCGCTCGGCGGTGGGATCGCGCTTCAGCTGCTGCATATGGCGCCGGAGCTCGTCGGCCGGATCGTGCTCGTCGACAGCGGCGGTCTCGGCCGCGGCCTGGGGATGCCGTTGCGGGCCGCGAGCCTGCCCGGCGCCCCGCTCTTCATCCGGGCGGTCACGAGTCCGCCGGCACAGGCGACGGCCCGCGGCGTCGGCAAGCTGCTGCGCCGCGCTGGCATCGACCTGCCGACCGACGTGACCGAGGGCATCGCCGGGTTCGCATCACTGCACGACGCGGGCGCACGCGAGGCGTTTCTCAACACCGTGCACGCGAGCACGTCGCTCGGTGGCCAGCGGGTCTCGGCGGTCGACAAGCTCTACCTGATGGACGGTTGCCCGTCGCTCACGATCTGGGGCGACAAGGACTCGATCATTCCGGTGCGTCACGCCTACGAGGCGATGGAGCTGGTGCCCGAGATGGTGCTCGCGATCGTGGCCGGCGCCGGGCACTTCCCGCACGTCGACGAACCGGAGCACTTCATCAAGCTCATTCGCGATTTCGAGGAAAGCACGCCGCTCAGCGAGATCACCCTCGAAACGCTCGGCGAGACGATGCGCGACGCCGTCCCAGACCCTGAGGCAGACGCCGCCGCCATGTGACAGACGTGACGAACGCATCGTCGGGGTCGGCCGAACCGTAAACTGCTCGTCCTTATGTCTTCCGAGCTGCACGCCTTCGTCGAAATCCCGAAGGGCTCGCGCAACAAGTACGAGTACGACGAGAAGATCAACGCGATCGTCCTCGACCGCTTCCTCTTCTCGTCGGTCGTCTACCCGTCGGACTACGGGTTCATCCCCGATACCCTCGGTGCCGACGGCGACCCGCTCGACGCGCTGGTCATCGTCACCGAGCCCACGTTCCCTGGCTGCCTGATCCCGGTCAAGGCCATCGGCATCTTCAAGATGACCGACGACAAGGGCCAGGACGACAAGATCGTCTGTATCCCGACGACCGATCCGAACTGGACCAACGTCAACGAGCTCGAGGACCTCTCCGACCAGCTCAAGACCGAGATCTCGCACTTCTTCGAGATCTACAAGCAGCCCGAGGGCAAGGTCGTCACGATCGACGGCTGGGACGGCCGCGAGAAGGCGCTCGAGGAGATCGAGGCTTCGCGTGAGCGTTGGCGTGAGGCGGGCTCCAACCCGATTCCCGCACGCGGCGTTGCCGAGCGGTAGAGCGCCTGGCGCCTGCATCGGGCGCACGCTCTAGCTTGTAGCCCTCGTGCTGGGCAGGATCACTCCACGCGGCGTCGCCACGGCGCTTCCGCTCGCCGCGGCGTGCGTCCTCGCCGGGACGGCGTCGGCGTCGGCTGCGTCCGCCACGCCGCCTGCGTCGCCCGCAGC
>JAEZDB010000232.1 GCA_023429855.1 Actinomycetes bacterium | reverse complement strand
CCGACGCGGTGCGACGCGATGAAGCGGCCGCCCGGGTCGATCGCGCGTCGGACGGCCCGCAGGCGGTCGAGGTCGGCGGGGTCGAAGGCGCCCTCCGCGCTGTCGCCGCGCTCGGAGAAGTTCGGCGAGACGCGTCCGCGCGACCACGGGTGCAGGGCCTCGACGAGCTGGTCGATGCGCGCGTCGATCGCTGGCGCCGCCTCCGGCACCGGGCACATGCCGACGGCAAACAGCGCGGCTCCCTGACGGCGGCGCACGGCGCCTCCGCCAAAGCGCTGGCGCCCCATCGCGCCGCCGAGCTGACGCAGCTCGACCGACAGCAGCGGCGCGACGACGTCGGGCTCGGCCACGGCCAGCAGCGCGTCGATCGCGGCCTGATCGAGCACCGGCAGGTCGAACCCGTGCCCACGCCCCGGCACCGGCCCCGGCGGGTCCATGTGGAGGCCGAGGAGGTCGGCCGACGGCATCCGGCCCCACGTGTCGATCATCGGTGTGCCGACGAGCCGCCACGGCGCGATGATCGCCGCCGACCGCCCGTCGTCGGCGAGCACGGCACCGTCGATCACGACCACCGGCGTGTCTTGGAGCGGCTCGGGGACGCCCGGCATGGCGGGCGGGCGCAGCAGGCGCAGCGACGTGGTGGCCGCATCAGGGGCGTCGGCGGCCCAGGCGGCCCAGGCGCTCAGCACCTCCGGCGCTTGCGCCGCCGGCCAGATCGTCATGCCGGCAAACACATCGGCGACGGCGAAGAGGCCGATCTCCAACGCCGTGATCACCCCGAAGTTGCCACCGCAGCCGCCGCGGATCGCCCAGAAGAGATCGGGTTGCTCGTCGGGCGTCGCGCGGATCAGTTCGCCGGCACCGGTGACGAGCTCAACGGCCGTGACGTGGTCGCAGGCGTAGCCGTACTGCCGCGAGAGCCAGCTCATGCCGCCGCCGGTCACGTAGCCCGCGACGCCCACGTCGTGCGAGGAGCCCGACAGCGCGGCCAGGCCGTGCGGTGCGACCGCGCGGACGACCTCCTCCCAGAGCGCGCCGGCGCCGACGCGGGCGGTGCGCGCCTCAGCGTCGACGCTGACCTCGCCGATCGCGGTGCGCAGCAGCAGCGCACCGGAGAGGTCGCCGAGGGCGCCGGCGTGGGGGCCGGTGGTCTGCGGCGCGACCTTCAGACCACGCTCGGCGGCATAGGTCACGGCGGCGCGGACCTCGTCGACGGTGGTGGCGGTGACCACGGCAGCTGGCCGCTGATCGACGGCGAGGTTCCAGGCCGCACGGGCCTCGTCGTAGGCGGCGGCGCCGGGGAGCACCGCAGCGACGGTGGTTGGACTGAGCGTGGAATCGGTCATGGCCCCACCTTTTCGAGCGGAGCCGCCCACGACATCGGGGACCTCCCCAGACAACGCCCCCAAACCTTGGCTAGGGGTGGCGCGACGCCCCCAAAGGCGCGGCGCCGCCCGGCCTGACCTAGCCCTGCAACACCGCGATGACCGCGTCGGCGAACTCCGCGGTGCCGACGGCGGTCGGGTCGTCCTTGGTGGGTTTGAGGTCGTACGTCACGTGCTTGCCCTCGGCGATCACCTGCGCAATGGCGCCCTCCATGCGCGCGGCCGCGTCGACCTCGCCGAGGTGGCGGAGCATCAGGACGCCGGAGAGCATCACGGCAGTCGGGTTGAGCTTGTTGAGCCCGGCCAGGGTCGGCGCGGAGCCGTGCGTGGCTTCGAAGACCGCAGCGTGGGTGCCGATGTTGGCCCCCGGCGCCACACCGAGGCCGCCGATCAGGCCCGCGCAGAGGTCGGAGAGCAGGTCGCCGTAGAGGTTCGGCAGCACGATCACGTCGTACTCGTCGGGCCAGCTCACGAGCTGGTTGCAGAGGTTGTCGACGATGATCTCGGCGAACTCGATGTCGGGGAAGTCCTTCGCCACTTCGCGTGCGGTCTCGAGGAACACGCCGTCGGAGAACTTCATGATGTTGGCCTTGTGGCCCGCGTGGACCTTCTTGCGGCCGTTGGCACGGGCGTACTCGAAGGCCGCGCGCACGATGCGCTCGGAGCAGAACTCGGAGATCGGCTTGATCGACACGCCCGAGTGCTCGCGGAGCTTGGCCCCGGTGACCTTCTCGACGAGGACCGACAGCTCGTCAAAGCCTTCGGTGTCCTTCTCGAACTCGATGCCGGCGTACACGTCTTCGGTGTTCTCGCGGAAGATCACGACGTCGGTCTCCGGGAAGCGCGTGCGCACACCGGCGTACGACTTGCACGGCCGGATGCAGGCGTAGAGGTCGAGCTCCTTGCGCAGCAGCACATTGATCGAGCGGAAGCCCGAACCCGACGGCGTCGTCGTCGGGCCTTTGATGCCGACCTTGTTGTCGCGCAGCGATTGGAGCGTCGCGGGCGGGAACGGGTTGCCGGAGCGCTCGTACTCGTCGAGGCCCGCTTCGTGGACGTCCCAGTCGAACTCCACCCCCGTCGCCTCGAGGACGCGCCTCGTCGCCTCGGTCAGCTCAGGGCCTGAGCCGTCGCCGGGGATGAAGGTCACGCGATGCGCCATGGGCGTCCTCGTCTTGGTCGAGCGGTGTAGACCCCCGCGACTCTAACCGCGGACCCTGAAAACGCAAACGGCCCGTGCTGGAGGACACGGGCCGTCAATGCGTGCTGCGAAGTGTGGCCGCCCGGCCGGATGGCTGGGCGGTCGGCACTGGGCGTCTGCCTTAAGCGGCTACGGGCGGACGCTTGGTGTTCTTCTTCTTGGACGGATCCGTGATGAGCTTGGCTTCCTGGCGCTCGGGCGTGATCCGGACGACGTTCCAGGCCAGGCCGGTCTTCTCGAGCAGCCGGATGAGGGCGCGGGAGGGGTCGATCTCGGACTTCTTCAGGCCGTGCTCGGCCGAGCGGGGGAACGCGTGGTGGTTGTGGTGCCAGCCTTCGCCGAGCGACGGCAGGGCGACCCACCAGACGTTGGTCGCGTGGTCGTCGCTGTCGAAGCGCTGCGTGCCGAAGAAGTGGCAGATCGAGTTGACCGACCACGTGGCGTGCTGCTGCAGCGTGACGCGGACGAGGCCGCCCCAGAACATCGCGGTGAGGCCGCCGTTGACGGTGAAGCCGGTGAGGACGAAGCCGAGGATGAACGGGATCGCGAAGGTCGCCAGCAGGAAGGCCGGGAACAGCTTGTGGATCTTGAGCATCGTCGGGTCTTCGTAGAGGTCCCGGGCGTAGCGCTTGTAGTCGCTGGTGGCGTGGTACTCCCAGAGCCAGCCGACGTGCGCGTGCCAGAGGCCCTTGAGCGCTCCGGTGAGGCCCTCGCCGCCGTGCAGGTGCGGCGAGTGCGGGTCGCCTTCCTGGTCGGAGAACGCGTGGTGCTTGCGGTGGTCGGCGACCCAGTGGATCACGGCGCCCTGGACACCCATCGAGCCGGCGATGGCGAAGGTGTAGCGGAGCCACGGCTTCGTTTCGAACGAGCCGTGCGTGAGCAGGCGGTGGTAGCCGACGGTGACGCCGAAGCCCGACCACAGGTACATGACGGCGAAGATGCCGACGTCGACCCAGTCGAGGAAGCCGGGGCCCCACGAGAGAACCG